>JBFEXS010000025.1:0-21793 GCA_041562555.1 Sulfurimonadaceae bacterium | reverse complement strand
TGAGAAAAATTATCATCATCTTCTTCCATGACCGCTTTGAGCTGATCATCTCGGGCAGTCTTTGTACAACCATACCCCGTATTTTCCTCACATGGATTCCCTCGACTTAACCCTCTGTCTCTTTCAGAATCAGGTATCCCATTAGTTTTTTCACCCTTAAACTCTAAAAATTTTTTATTTGATTCATTTTTATATTCAGAAAAGTTTTCAGCTTGTAAAAAAACAGTAAATAAACCTAAAACAAACAATCCTCTTTTAATGAAGAGTACAACGGGTTCAAAGTGGCACATCATCTTTCTCCTGTAATAGAATTTATTAATATTATCATTTTACTATCATATTTATACTAATCATTTTAAATAAAACACAACTATATGATGTTTTTATTTGCCAAAACCCATCTCTCTAAAATAATTTTAGCCGCGAGGGAATCAATCCTTCCATCTTTTTTCTGCTTTATGATCCCCTTCATCGACTCTTCCGCCTCCAAGGATGAGTGTGACTCGTCTTGGTAATAGACAGGTCCGTCAAAGGCTACAAGATTCATAAAATGCGCAACTCGGCGACGCATCTCATCTTCGGAACTTCCTCCCATAGGTATACCGATGACAACAGCTTCTACACCCCATTCTTCTAAGACCTCTTTGACTGCAGCCGAAGCCTGATTACGGTTTTTTCGTTCTATTGCATTAAGCGGCGTGACAAAATTCCCATCGGCTGAATAGGCGAGTCCTATACGCTTGAGTCCCAGATCAATAGCAATGATCTTCATCATTTCCCCAGACAGAAGTTTCCAAACATCTTATCGAGCATTTCACTATGCTCATAAGGACGGGTAATAAAAGATATCTCACCGATCGCCATATTCATATGGAACGAAAAGATCTCAAGCTCCTGTTCTTCTAATGGATGTTTCGCTTCACTTATCTCCAGCAATGCCTTCTGTACTGCATTGATCTGTCGAGTAGAGATAAGCATCATCTCATCGGAGACATTTTTTGTATCCATGATCTCCCTAAGGGCATCGATGAGCTCACGTGCACTCTCTTTGCAACTCAAGCGGATAGGATGATACTCATCTATGATTGTGTCATCAAGTTTCGGTTCCAGGTCCGTCTTATTGATCAAGACAATAAAGGATTTTTCCTGCTGATGCTCTTCGATAAGCGAAAGGATCTTCTCATCTTCTTCATCAAAGACCCGTGAGTTGTCAAACAGTGCAATAACGATATCACTCTGTTCGATTGCTTCAATACTGCGCTCAATACCGATACGTTCGATCTCATCATTGGCATTACGTATACCCGCTGTGTCTACCATACGGATAAGATGTGTACCGATCTTGACCTCTTCTTCGATAGTGTCTCTAGTTGTTCCGGCGATATCTGAGACAATAGCACGTTTATAGTTCAGCAAGGCATTTAATAAAGAGCTTTTACCCACATTGGGCTTTCCGATAATTGAGACCTTGAATCCTTGCATCAAACCTGCACGGCTTTGACTTGCCTGCAATGTATCTCGCAGTTGAAGATCCAAGGTACCCAGACGCTCCAGGATCTGGTCAATAAGATCCTGGGGAAGGTCCTCTTCGGCATAATCGATCGTCACTTCTGAATAGGCCAATATGTTCAAGAGATCATCTCGGATCCCTTCCACATAGCCTTTGAGTTCACCCTTCATCTGTTTTGCCAAGATTCTGGCGGCATCTTCACTCTTGGCTTCGATCAATTGAGCGATTGCTTCAGCCTCAGTAAGATCAATTCTGCCATTAATGAAGGCACGCTTGGAAAACTCTCCAGGTTCAGCCAATCTCGCACCCTCATGCAAGACGGCATCAAGTACCTGTTGTGCCACTATCTTCCCGCCATGACATTGAAATTCAACAACATCTTCTGCCGTAAAAGAGTGGGGAGCTTTAAAATAGACGATGATCGCTTCATCGATCAAACTTCCCTCTTTGTTATATAGAGGGCTAAGGCTTGCATGTCGTACTTGAAAGTCAGTTTTGTTTGAAAGTGTTTTGGCAATAGACAGAGCATTATCGCCGCTGAGACGAATAATGGAAATAGAACCGATACCATGGGCTGTGGCAACGGCCGCAATTGTATCATTCATAGGTTCTCCGATTAGTAATTATCGTTGTTAAAAGAGTTTATAATAATAAACTTTGCACCGTCACGAGTCGAACGGATAGCAACATATTTATCCGGATATGTCGCCCGAAGCTCTCTTAGTGCAATCTGTACAAGTACTCCATCAAGTATCTTGGTCTGCGCCTTCCCATCCCTGTTGACATTTTCATAGACGCTTTCAAGATATTTACCGATCATCTCTTCCTGGTTTTTTAAGAACTCGGCGATCTCAAGACGCAGTTGCAGTTGATAGGTCGCATTGATCCAGTTGTACAGCATGTAAGAAAGGGCCTTGTAACGATATCCCTCCTTGCCGATAAGTAGTGCAGCATCTTTACCGCTGAACTCAATCAGTATCGTCTTGTCATCATATTCACATACCTTGATCTCGTCGATATCAAAACAGGCATGCTTAAAGAGTGTATCAACTTTCTGTTTGATCTCTTGAGCAACTTCAGAAGGCCTACACACTTCCTCGAAGAAGTTATCGACAGCCTGAGGGTTGTGACGTGACCGTGAACTTCTTTCTAACTGTTCATGTATCTCATCATGAGACTTGTCACAGATCTCAGTCTCTTCGCCTATGTAAATCTCTTCTTCATCATCATACAGATCAGAACCGTCATAATCATCTTCCTGGTCGGTGACAAAAGAAGCGGGAAGAATAATATCATTATGGGATGTTTGTTGCTCTTTTTGCGGGCGTTTCTTTTTTGGAGCCACTTTTTTTACAGGCTGTCTTACAGGTGCCGGTTCAGCTTCTTTTTTAGCTTCTACCGCCACCTCTTTCGGCTTTGTAGCGACTTCAGATACGACTTTTGCACTTGCAACAATAATCGCCTTCTTTTTAAAAAGACCGAACAGTCCCTTCGATGGTGCTTGAATAACCTCTACATGAAGCTGTGTAATAGAACATGACAACTCTCCAGCTGCCAGCGAATAAGCACTTTCTAAGGTCTCCGCTTCTATCTTGACCATTCTTTATACCTCTTTAGCCTTTTTTAGGCTTGCAAATTTTTTATTGACTACGAATTGTTGAGCGATAGAGAAAATATTATTGACTAACCAGTATAGAACAAGACCGGCCGGGAACGTCACAAAGAAAAATGTGAAAATGATCGGTAAAAACTTAAATATTTTTTCTTGCATCGGATCAGTGAAATTGCTTGGCGTAATCTTTTGTTGATAATACATTGTTGCACCCATTAAAATCGGTAAAATAAATGTCGGGTCCATATGTGCCAAGTCTGTAATCCACAGCATCCACTCTGCGCCTTTTAATTCTACAGCATTTAATAATACCCTATAAATCGCGAAAAAGACAGGAATTTGCATCAAAAGTGGAAGACACCCGCCTAGCGGATTTGCACCCTCTTTCTTGTAAAGCTCCATAACAGCGGCATTCATACGCTGTGGATTGCCCTTATATTTAGCCTGAAGCTCTTTTACTTTCGGTGACACTTCCTTAAGTTTTTGCATCGAGACCATTCCCTTGAACGTGAGCGGAAAGAGTACCATACGAATAATAAGCGTCAACATTACGATCGCCCATCCCCAGTTTCCTACAATATCATGTAAGAACATCAATAGTTGAAAAAGTGGTGCTGCTGCGAACGTAAACCAACCGTATTCAATGGCATGAATAAGATCCGGTTTGATCGTATGCAAGATCTTATAGTCTTTTGGCCCTATATATCCGTTAAAGGTAAAATCCTGACGCCCTTCCATAAATACGACAGGATTATCATCTCTATCTCTATCTACTTTGACGGTTGTCTCTTTGTCCAAATTATAGAAAATAGATGCGAAATATTGAGAGAATGAAGATGCAAGGTTCACATTATTATATGAAGTCATCGCATCAGCATCGCCATCCTCTACGATTGTGATCAAATGATCACCCGTATCGATCATCGCACCTTCAACCGCCATCATCTGCTTATCCGAGAATGTGGGGTGCATTCCAAGATAGATATAATAACGTTTGTCTTCACTCAATTTGATATTTACATCATAATGACCGTCTGCATAAAAAGTCAGTTCCTTTACAACAGTCAGTTCAGAAAGTTTCTGTGTCAATGTCACCGACACATGTCCATCCACAAGATTCGCCTCTTTAACATCCGAGGTATACGGCGTGCGCATCGCCTCTTCGTTCAAAGCTTTGTCTGAAAAACGGATATAAAGCGGTTTTGCTCCCGTCTCAGCCACAAGTTTTGCATGCCCTGTGTCTTCGTCGGCGAACTTCTCTTCTAGCATCTCCTTTTGTGCGATACGGCCCAATGTATCGATGCTCAGGACATAGTTCTTCCCTGTAAGTTTGGCAAGAATAGACTCATCTCCCGATATACTCGTCGTTGACGTGGTATCATGACCTAGGTCAACAGATGCTGTTTCACTCCCCTTCACTGCCACAGGATTTGTACCTGCCGTTTTAACACTTTCATTGCTTTCTTTATTCATTGGTTCTGGTGGGAAGATAGCTGTATATGCTATGAAGAATACAAATGAAGCCGCAAGTGCGAGAATCAGTCTTTGGTTGGATGTCATTTTTTCTAACACGATTTACCTTTGGAAAAATTTTTAATAAGATAGTACTTGTTGTCCTCTCGGGGAACGTACCAATATTTAATGGAAGATATTCTATCTTTTTTAATCTTACAATTTAGTTTGTCCACTACAGGATAGTCAATTCCACCCTTAAAAAACTGATTACAGCGTAAAATACGGACAAATGTGAAAAAGAATGCCTTGATTAGCGAGTTCTGTTCAAACTGCCAACGTGCATATTCGGAACATGTCGGATAATAACGGCACGATCCATACCCGATCAGTGTGAAGAACTTCTGATACAGACATAAAAGTTTGAGCAACAACTTACGTATCATCCATACGCTCCCACACGCTTTAATGCTTTTTGAATATCCTGTTTCAGTGTTTCATAGGAAGTATTACGAATAGCTTCTTTTGCTACAAAAATATAGGTACCTGATGTAAGTTGAGGAGAAAATTCTAAGAAAAGTGCACGAAGTCGACGTTTTGCACGGTTTCTGTAAACCGCATTGCCGACTTTCTTGCTGGCCGTAAAGCCTTTTTTATACTCATTTCCTTTGAGGTAAAAGAGTACCGAGGATTTAGCATGAGCTGCCTTACCCCGTTTATAAACCAATTGGAACTCCCGAGGAAGTTTCAGTTTCTCAAAGCGGTTTATACAGTTAAGCTCTTACGCCCTTTAGCGCGGCGTCTATTAATGATTCTACGACCGTTTTTTGTAGCCATACGTGAACGGAATCCGTGCGTACGCTTACGAGGTGTGTTATGGGGTTGATAAGTACGTTTCATATCAAGCGTCCTTCTGTTATTTATATTCGTGCAATTTTAGTTAAGTTTTACTTAAAAATCTATAAAGAAACCCCAAAAAACCTAATTTATAGCGCGGTTTGTCTCATTTTAATCATTCGTTTACTCTCACTAAAAAAGTTTTCCCACTGATTTTCTTCTGCACTGACTTCGAAAACAGCCCCTTCGGCCTCAAAGGTTTTATGCACAGCAGTGATATCACACTGTTGCAGCCTATATTCAATCTTCGAGATATCACTGTAGTCACAACTAAAATTAAAACGTTGCAATTTCACATAAGGTACGAGTTCACTCTGTGCGATGACTCCGTTGCACGCGTCTGAATACGCACGGACAAGACCTCCTGTCCCCAATTTTGTCCCGCCAAAATACCGAACTATAATGACTGCACTGTTGATCAGGTCATTTCCCGAGAGTACCGCCAGACTTGGTTTACCCGATGTCCCTTTGGGCTCTCCGTCATCACTGCAATGCTCGACGATTTGATCAAACTCATTGATATACCGCCAAGCCACAACGAAATGCCTCGCTTTTGGATGCTCTCTCTTAAGATTGTCAAGGGTTTCATCATATGCGCCATACGGTACCAGGTGGGCTATGAACTTTGACTGTTTAATCTCTAAAGTATACGTAGTGTGTTTTTTAACCTCTTTCATCCTAAAAGTCTAACCAAATAAAAATTTGATACACTTTCACATGTTTAAAAAAGCTCATGATTCTTTGTATAAATGGTACCTTGCCAACGGACGTCATCACCTTCCATGGCGTAATATCGATGATGCTTACAAGATTTGGGTATCAGAGATTATGCTGCAACAGACACAGGTTAAAACAGTACTCGAACGCTTTTATCTTCCTTTTCTGGACGCTTTTCCCACACTACAAGATCTAGCCCAAGCGAGCGAGGATGATGTACTTAAGAGATGGGAAGGTCTGGGCTACTATACCAGAGCACGTAATCTTCATAAGACAGCTATACGTTGCAAAACTTCTTTACCCCAGAGTGTACACGAACTTATCGACTTACCGGGTATCGGGCAAAGTACGGCGCATGCGATTGCCTCCTTTGCCTATAAGACCCCTGTACCCATTCTGGATGCCAATGTAAAACGTATTCTCTATCGTTTCTTTGCCATTAAAACCTGTACAGAAAAAGAGTTGTGGCAAAAAGCCTATGATTTCTTCGATATCAACCGTCCATACGACTTTAATCAGGCCATGATGGATCTTGGTTCAATGATTTGTATCCAAAGAGAGGCCCTCTGTGATACTTGTCCCTTAGCCGATCAATGTAAGGGAAAAGAAGAACCCCTTGCCTATCCTCTAAAAAAGACGAAGAAAAAGACACCTACCCGATATAAACATATTGTTATCCATAAACATAAGGGTAAATATGCTCTCCGACAACGTCAGACACAATTTTTGAACGGCTTGTGGGGATTTAGTGAATATGATATCGACACTCCTATAAAAGTTACACAGACCCTTGGTGAGATCACACAGCTCTATTCACACTTCAAGCTGCAGGCACACGTGCATCTACACAATGACTATGTCCACGAACATGAATGGTTCAGTCTGGATGAGATCAAATCCCTTGCTCTTTCCAAAGCAGACCACAAAGTCCTTTGCCTTCTGAGCGATTAGACACGTCCAAAAAAAAGTTCTACCCTGAACAGAATATTATAATTGGGTCGGTAGTCATTCTCTTCATGATAATTGACACCGGGAGTTATCTCATAAAAAAGCCATTTCTTCCAGATATTTTCTCTCCAGCGTACATATACACTATAGTTATATACCCTGTTCTCTTCATGTATCAAAGGCGGATCTGAATCGATGATCGTATTTTGGTACTTTGTATGTGCATTCGCACCCAGGGTAAAACTCAGACCTGCATGATCCCGTGGTGTATAAAACCACTGCAGATATGTATCATAACGCATACCATCCACCCTGTCTTCCGTACCTCTATCCGCCACAAAACGAAACATCGTGTTTTCACTTGTAGGCTTATCAAAATAGAACTCCGTCAGTTCTGAAAACTCCTCTTCCAGAGTATACAAAAAAGTCTGAACCGGATGAAACTTCCATCCCAGTCCAAGCTCTGTCTCATAATAATAACGGGCCCGCACATAAGGATCAATACCTCGAAAACCGATGGAATATTTGGGTTTGATCCCTAAGACTTTCCCTGAACTGCGCTCAACTCCGATAGAGGGAGACTCTTTGTTATCAGATCTACCGATATTTTGTGCAGTGTCGTCATTCAGGTCTTCAATGACCAGTTTAAGCTTTTTCTTGCTTCGGCCCAGATGCAATTTTGCACGTACTTCAGCCCGTGTCTTCTCACTTGACAAAGAATTAAAAAGTTGTGAAAAGCGTACACGTACATAGGATTTATCCCTTTCTTCCAGCTCTCTTCTGGTTAAAAAGAACGCATCAAAACTCTGCACAGTTGTACTGATGTTATCCTCTTGCAGCTTCTCACTCAATGTTAATGATGCGGTCTCCTCTTCATCGGCTTCAAAAAACTCCAGTTCCGTATCATTATGATCCACTATTGAAACGTTCATATCCACTGTTTCAACTATAGATTCATTCGCATCTTTAAATAAGATATCATTTGATTCATACACCTGTGACGTATTGTTCTCACCAAAATAATCATAAACATCCATAAGCATCTCATCGATGTCCACTGCCCATTTATGGACTTTCGAACTCACAGCCTTATGCAGACTGTCCACATGACTTGGACCACTCGAATTTAGATCAGATACGGCATGAACCTTCATACTGAAGAGAAATATGGATAGAAGTAACCACAAGAGACGTTTCATACATATAAAATAACCTTTTTTCATATCATTTTAGCTTAATCACATAACTATTATTTATTCAGCAACATTTCCTTTACACATATCTATATGTACATAAAAAGTGCTATAATCTTAGGATCAGAAAAGATATATATCACGTTGGAGACGAATGAAATTTTTATTCAATCTAAAACATTATCTCTATACTGGCCTTAGAGAAGTTTTTGTCTACCACCATAACTCCTTGGAGTTTCGTGCCAAGCTTTTTGCCCTTATTATCGCCGCGAACCGTCATAGCACTGCAGAGTGTGAATATGCACTTGTACATGACGCAGGAATGCGTATATATAAAGACAAAGAGAGAGTGGATATGCTTGTATTGACTACCAAAGAGTATGTCAACAAGGTGCATAAGAAGAATGGACTCAACATTGATGATTTGATCTACGATATCCAAAAAGAGTTGCATCAGATCCCTAGATATGCTTCAAAAATTGATATTATGTCATTGCATCCTATCGTAGAATGTAGTATTGATGAAGATGTATCTACCTATCAGATACGAATCTTAGAGTTTTTGCAGACCTTAAAAGATGAATATACAAAGGAGAGTAAATGAGAAAAGTCTATTTTATCCTGCTATTTATGACTCTCTTTACAGCCTGCTCACAGGAATCTACTCCCTATGAAGAGATCAATCAGACCCTTCCGGATTCAAGTAAACAAGGCTATATTGAGACCCACTAGGCCTTGTATGGTGTTAGTTCATATCCTTCAGACATCAGTTTCATCACACCGCCTGCAAGGTTTTTCACATTATAGCCCTGTTGTGCCATGAAATTTGCGATTTGTGCAGTACGTGAACCTGTTCTGCAGATCAAACCGATTTCTACCTCTTTCCCCCCAAGGGCATCCATCTGTTTTAGAAAACCTTCTGCATCATAGTTCCCCATCTCATCAAAAAACGTGATCGTACTGCATCCGGGAACAACACCTGTCTGTCTCCATTCCATCTCTGTTCTGATATCAACGACTTTCATGTCTGAGTTTTCCAACATCTCTTTATCTGGGTAAACGTTCATTATTATCCTTTTAGATACTTTATATCAAATATTATATTTATAATAGTATGAAATTATATCTAAAAGTTTTTACAAGGATTATTAAGCCCTGTAGCTGCTGATTTTTTTAAAAAAGGTTTTAACTTAGTTCCCGCGGTATTGTTAGGGTGAAACAGGCTCCATCATCCGTATTCTCGACATCTAAGGTACCCTTACAATGATCCTCGACAATCATCTTTGACATATATAGACCAAGTCCCGTACCGTCCCTTTTTTCTTTAGTCGTAAAATAGGAATCGAACACATAAGGTAGATGTTCCTCCGATATGCCGCCGGCATTGTCATATATGCTAAGCTTGAAGTTCCCCTCTTGAGTCTCTGCCTTGATGAAGATCCTTCCATTGGGAACTTCTTTCTCCAATAAGACATCCTGTGCATTTTTCAAGATATTTAAGACGACCTGCTTGAGCTCATTCGGGTAGGATTTAAATTTCTGCTCCGACTCCAAAGAACTCTCCAAAATAATATTTTGTGCTTCCAAAGAAGAACCTATGATCTGCAAGGAACCATGTACTACATCATTCATACTGATTAAGCTCTTTTCCTTATCCGGCTTAAAAAAATTCCTGAAGTCAGTTATTGTTGCCGAAAGATACTGCGTATACGTATTGATCTTATTGATATTCTCCTGCATCTCGTCTACACTTAGTTCTTCTAAATGCAGATGCAGTGTCATTGCACCTGTCGTTGCAGTAATTGCAGATAAGGGCTGCCGCCATTGGTGCGCTATCATAGATATCATTTCACCCATTTGGGCCAAACGGGATTGTTCGATCATCTGCTGGTCTTTTTGACGATTTTCCGCGACCTTTTCAGAGATGACATCTTCCAGGTTCTCATTCAACTCCTTAAGCTCTTCTTGTGCATAATGGTATAGATGTTTAAGCTCAATGGAGCGTTTTAAACCATGGTACATATCCCAGGAAGCCTGTATTACCACATAGGTAAAGATCATTAAGATTATCGCTATGAGTATATGTGTAATAGTGCCTGTAAATAAAAGGGCCCCGACAAGAATCAGGAATAACGGAACATTAAAAGCAAGATAGGTCCTGTAAATAGCATTGAGTGTCGCAATGCTTCCCGCTGACATCGCTACTAAAAGAACAACCATCACATACTCATAGGGAGAGGGGGCATACACAACACTCAATGCACCACAGACACCCCAGACAACTCCTCCCATGAATATCAGAAGAGTATGGTTTCTTAAAAAAATATTTTTTTGTTTTTTATTGAGCTTTTTATCTTTATACAGGTGGACATAATACCATCGCATAAGCTGATTGATGATATGTAAGATTGACACGATGATCAATAGCTCTATAGGGATGAACTCATAAAAAACGATATCGAAAAAGATCAATGAAGATATATACGCGATACTGGACTTGAAGCTCAAAGATAGAAAGAGCCTTATCAGATCATTATGAAGGTGCTGTGCCCCTGAGAACTTCACTACCGATTTAATGTTATCAAACAAAACACACCCTCTCATTCCATAATTAATCATAACAAATAATTATTGAAAAACAAAAGAGATTCGCGATAAAGCTTAAGAATTAAAGGGCAAAACGCTCCGGATCGAAAAAACTCTCATCGGAGATATTACTGAAAGCAGCATTGATAGAGACAAACAGATCAGGATATTTCGACTCCATATCTGCAAGCATCTCTTTCATCGTCGCCCTGGCATGGGGCATCTTCACATCAAAGCGCATAGCAGGACATGCTTCATCGCCAATGGCTTCCAGACCATTATCTTTGACAAATCCGCGCAACTGGCGCTCACGCATCTGAATCAAAGGACGGATTACGATCAGTCCATTTCCCGCCCGATATTTAGGTGCGAGTGAACGCATCTGTCCATTATAGATAAGATTCATAAAATAGCTCTCCGCTGCATCATCAAGATGATGTCCCAGGGCGAGTTTATTACATCCCAGTTCCTGTGCTACCGAGTATAAAGATCCACGTCGCATACGGGAAAAAAACGAACAGAACGAAGAGTTCTTGCGTATCTTGTCCTGAGCCGTGTCATAAATCTCCGTCTCCTTAACCATATACTTGATCCCATACTCTTCACAATGCTTTGCCAGATAATCAAAGTTCTCACCCATTCCGTAAGATACGGTTACAGCAATAAATTCAAAGTCAAAGGGAGCACGCCGCTGCTGTTCACGCATTGCATGGATCAGGGTCAGAGAGTCTTTCCCCCCTGATAATCCGACAAGAACCTTGTCTCCCTCCTCTATCAATCCAAATGCCGCATTGGTCTTTCCCAATTGGGACATGATCTTTTTTGAAGGTGTAATACTCTTTTGCTTAGCCAATGTGTTCTACCATCTTGATGATAAAGCTTGCCGATTCTTTTGCTGAACTTTCCAAGAACTCATCAAAAGAGAAGGATGCATCCATATCTGCTGCATCTGAAATCGCACGCAAAACAAAAAACGGCACATTCATCGCATCGCATACACACGCGACCGACGCCCCTTCCATCTCTAGAGCATCTGCTTTAAACGTCTCGCCTATCCACTTATTACGTTCAGGATCGGCCACAAACTGATCACCTGTAGCTATGATACCATCCATCAGGGAAAGTCCCATTTCTGAGGCCACCTCTTTTGCCTTTTCGATCAAGTCCTTGTCAGCCTCGATAAATTGTTTTCCCTCAGGCACATATCCATATGGATGACCAAAGGCCGTAATATCGAGATCATGCTGACACAATCGGGTGGCTGCTATCAGATTTCCGATCTTCAACTCCGGATTAATTGCTCCAGCAACCCCTGAAAAAAGAAGAAGTTCTGCACCAAATTTTTGAAGCATCGTGCTCGCAGTCAATGCTGAAAACACTTTTCCGATCTTTGAATAAGCGATAACAAGTTCATGACCTGCATAACGTGCTTCATAATATTTATTATCCGCAAACTCCGTCAGTCTGTACTCACCCACCTTGTCTAAAAGCGGAGCAATCTCTTCCGGCATTGCGCCCATAATCGCAATCTTCATTCTTTTCCCTTTTGCATATGATCGTTTAGCGAGGTATGCGCTATACCTTAGCTTATATCACTTGAAGTATCATTTTTAATAATCTGTTTTTGGGCGAAATGAAGCTGTCGATTAAGCTTGACACTCTTCGTCTCAGCCTCAAAACCTTTAAGTTCCGCTTCGATTTCTCCCGAAGGCGTCACTACCATGGATGAACCCCAAAAGCCGACACCATCTTCAAAACCTATTCGGTTCACAAAAACAACATAGGAACCGCATAAAAGTGCTGTCGTCTTCAAAATTGCTTCCCACTGGTCTTTAATCAATAAACCCTGCTCTTTAAAATCACGTACAGGAGAATTGGCAAGGACATAAATGATCTCAGGCTTTTGGCTGGAAAGCACTGCTATACTCTCTGCTCTCCATAGATCCTCGCATACCACCAAAGCAGTCTTGCCATATAGGCTGCTGAAGAATTCGATACGCTCGCCCTTAAAAAAGTAACGGGCCTCTTCAAACATACCGTAGTTTGGAAGATGTACCTTATGATGTATATGCTTGATTTCACCCTTTGAAAAATAGATACCTGCATTAAAAATACGATGGTTTTGTCTAAGCGCGCATCCTAGGACAATGTCAATGGCGTGGCTCGCTTGGACAAAACAATCCAATTCCTCAAGGATAAAAGCATCCTCATATACCTTATCCTGCAGAAGGTAACCGTTTAATGAAAGCTCAGGAAAGACGATCACATCTGCATCACAAGAGCGGATCTCTTGCATGTGAAGCTCAATATTATTGCGATTGAGCTTTGGCGATATCTGAGCTAAAGCTACTTGCATTATGCCAATTCAGCCAATACTGATTCTAATGAATCCATATCAAAGACATTATACGTCGGCATATTCTTGTTGATACGCTTATTCATACCTGCGAGTACCTTGCCATTACCGAACTCGATGGCAATGTCCACATCACCGGCGATAGCCTCTATACTTTGCTTGTATTTTACAGGCTGGGTCAGTTGTTCAGTCAACAGCTCTAAAGCTTCAGCCTTGGTACTGTATTTTCCTGTTGTCACATTAGACACAATCGGAGCGATGAAACTGTCGCTAAGGACCTCTTCCATCTTTTCTTTCAACGGTGCTTGTGCAGGTTCCAGGATAGGACAATGGGATGCTACAGACATGTTTAACAGCATTGCACGTTTGGCACCTGCTTCTTTAAATACAGACTCCATAGATGCAAGGTCAGATTTCATACCGGCAACAACCAGCTGACCATCTTGATTGTAATTGGCAGGCCAAACTTTTTTCCCTTCAGATTGTGCAGCTGAACAGATCTCTTCAACCTGTTCATCCTTTAATCCAAGAACAACCATCATCGATGCTTCGATCTCGTCACAGGCACCTTGCATAAGCTTACCACGAGCATTCACAAGCTTCACTGCCTCAATCGGATCCAGAGCTCCTGCTGCAGAGACTGCAGAGAACTCACCCAATGAATGTCCCAATAAAAGGGTTGGTTTGATATCTGATCTAGATGCAAAAACAGCGTGTGCCATCAAAGAGACAAGCAAGATAGCCGGCTGAGTATTCTCCGTTTTATTGATCTCTTCATTCTCTTCAAACAGCAACTTTTCAAAATCAATCCCTGAAGCGGCAGAGGCCTTTTCCATCATCTCTTTTGCGATGGAAGACCCTTCAACAAAACTTTTACCCATACCGATCGTCTGGCTTCCCTGTCCTGGGAAGATAAATGCAACGCGTTTACTCATCTCTCAAATATTCCTTGTTTTCTGCGATCTTTTTACGCAGTGTATTTCGATTCAATCCCAACTTGTCTGAAAGCTGCAATTGTGTTTTAAATAACTCTAAACCTGCATTGATAAGAGGGGCTTCGTAGAGATAGAGATAGTTTCTATAGTCACTATTCCCTCCTATCTTGTTCTTTAAAAACTGCTCCATAATATTCATCAACTCGTCTTCATTAATGTCTTGAAGCTGAACCTGCATATAAATATGACGGCGGATAGAGTGTGCATTATGGCTTAGATCAATCTTGGAGACATCAACTTTGATATTTCCTTCAATCCCCAGTACCTCTTTTACTTCACGCATAAAATGCTCCGCTAAAACAGACACATCCCCTTTACGTTCGGACAAAGGAGGTAAAAAAAGCTTGATCCCAAACAATTCTTCAATGACATCACTATTAAACACTGAATTTGCCAATGCCATGATACGTACTTCATATTTTTCAAGAAGTACCTTGAAATTTTCAAAATTTGGTATTTTGTCAAAATTAGAAATGATCAACGTAGCATGGGAACTCAATGCACCTTCAAGCTCTTCGTAATCATTTGCATCAATAACAGGAGCATTGGGAAGTATATATCGAGCCAAGCTCTTCTTCCCTGTCCCGCTTTGACCGTAAATAAAGGCATTAATAGGCAGACTTTTAAGCAAGTTTGCCGTTTTCAGTGCTTCATGGGAAGCATCCGAATTCGCTATAAAATTAGTGACAGCCACACCCTGAACCACATGAGCCACCAGTTTCTGGTTGAGCGTTTTCTGCCGGGATACCTGTCATCGCTTCTTCTTCCGTTGCTTCACGGACATTTGCGATTGAAACAGTAAACATAAGATCTTGACCGGCAAGAGGGTGGTTATAATCGATAGTTACTGCTTCATCTTTGATCTCTTTTACGGTCACTTGTACTGTTGCACCATCTTCACTTTGACCATAAAGGTTCATACCTACAGTCAAATCAATACCTGCAAACTGCTCTTTTGGAACCTCCTGAAGTGCTTCATCATTATATTCACCATATGCTTTTGCAGCCGGCACAAGAACATCACCCTTTTCACCCATACTCATCTTGCAAACTTCTTCCTCAAGACCCGGGATGATTTGCTGTTTTCCTACCATGAACGTTAAAAGTTGACCACCGATATTGCTATCGACAACTGTTCCTTCACTGCGTACTTCATACTCGATTGATACAACTTGGTTATCTGTAATTGCCATAATATTTTCCTTAATAATGATTAAATAATCACCATTTTAAATTTTTGAGATTTTAGCATAAGATACTTTAACAGGGCTTTGGGAATCGTATTACTCAAAAAGAGTAATACTAAATTATTGCAGATATTTTTGGGCTTTTTTCGCCTCAGGGGAGTTTGGATACTTGGCAATCAGAGCTTGAAAGAACTGATTCGCGCCCTCGTTCTGCTTGGTTTTTTGAAGTGAAATAGCCGTATGAAGCATCAGGTTAGGCATATAACTTGCCTTTGAATAGCGCTTGGCACTCTCTTTAAAATAGGCTATCGCGTTTTTATATTCATTAAGATGAAAATAGCTTTCACCGATGTAATAGTGTGCAGCAGCCGGCTTATAGTTCTTTTTGATTAGATGCTCATAAGCATCGATTGCATCAGCATATTTTTTCTTATCAAAGAGTTTTTCTGCATCCTTGGCCACTTGAGCATTACTCTTATTATCCAAAGAACTTGTTCCCCCTGCAGCTATGTTTTTCAACTGCTTTGAGACTACCAGTTTAAAACTATTGATCTCCTCAGCCAAAGCGTTATACTCTTGCTTACTGACATAGTTACTGTTGATCGAGTCTATCAGCGTACTGAGTTCGGACATGACTGTCTTAAGCTGCTTGATATTTTCATCATGATTCAGGATAAGTGTATCTACCTTCTGATTAAGACCTTCAGATGAACCCTTCATCGCATTGACTTCATCTTTTAATGATTGCAAGGTTAACTGATCATCCCTGCCTGTCTCATTCAGTCCTTCGACAATACTTTTCATACCGGACAGAGATTCTTCGATACTGTTGATCCGCGAACGATTTTTACGTACGGTACCTTCAATGTCTTGGATTGTCTCTTTATTATCAAGGATATGTTTTTCAGCTTTTGTCAAACCGTAGGGGGAAGGAGAGTTAAGGTCACCTGCTCCGAATGCAGATTTTTCTGCATACAGAGAGAGCGGAAGAATGCTCAATAAAGAGCTTAAAAGTAAGACTCTTCGCATTATGGAAGAAGTTTAAAGTCTACTCTACGGTTTTCTGCCCAACACGCCTGAGTCTGCTCAGTACATGTAGGATTGCTTTCACCAAAACTTACCATGGTGATACGCTCAGCTGAAACACCTTCAGCTACTAAAGCATCTTTTGTCGCTTTTGCACGTTTAAGACCAAGTGCATAGTTATACTCGTCACTACCCCACTCATCACAGTTACCTTCAAGCTTCACGTTGTAAGCAGATGCTGCTGCGTTTGCAAGTGTTGCATTCGTTTTAACTCTATCTTCCATGTCTGCTCTGATTTCGAACTTGTCAAAATCAAATGTGATCGTTGTCAGTTTAGATTCCATGTCACTTAGCGTTTGCTCTGCATTGTCAGCAGTCGCTGATTGATCAATACCACCGTCACCCATGCCTGATGCATCAGTTGTTGATTGAGTTGCACTTGGGTCTTCAACAGTTTGAGTAGACTCATTTGTTGCGTCGATCTTAGGATCTTTTTGACTACATCCTGAAAGTAAAAGTAAAGCTGCCATTGCGCTGATTGCGAGAAGGTTTTTCATCTGTTCTGTTCCTTATTTAAAATTAGTCCGATTTTAGCAAAGATAATCTTAATCTAAGATACACCTTGAAAATTCATCCATTTTGTGCGCCATTATAAATATAAATGATTAATGGAGTGTAAATATGTAATACTGTCTTGACATTTATTCTTTGATTATTTTATCCAGACGCTCAAGATCATTGATCACTTCCCATTCTCCGCCTCCGTCTTGAACACGTTTTTTCCATAACTCCAGTCGGTCCATATATTCCCTCGGATCGATATTGTCACTACGCAGTTTAGTGACATTTAAAGCCAGGACTTTATAGCCATCAAGGCGCAAAGGGATATTACGTACATATCCCTGTTTGAGTTCTTGTTTAAGGTCTGAAAATATCAGCACTGTTTTCGTACGGGTATCACGTTCGTTAAGATATTCTGTCGCTTGCAAAAGCCCCCCCGTTATGTCCGTATAGGGACTTGACTTTACATTCTGTATATAATGTTCTATTGTCTGTTGAAAAGCCCGCTTCTGCTGATTTGCTTTTGAAGGCCTGTCATCAAAACTCACTTTGGCAATAATATCCTTTTCACTAAAACTTCCCGTGTCAATACTTGCAACGACAAAACTATCTCCTGCATTGAGTTGAGAAAGCGTATAGTTGATTATCTGTTGTGCTTTTTTCAACTCTTTCGTATAGGTACCGGAAGTATCAACAAGCATATACACCCCTTTGTTATGTGGTCTGTGCGGACCTGTTGAACACGATGTCAACCCCATAAGAAGTAATGCACTGATTAAAAAGACTCTCATACCTGCTCCTTCTCTTCCTGCTCGGTTTTATCTTTAGACTCAATCTTTTTTGGACTGCTTTTTCGTGTCGTCTTTGCCTTGATCGGACTCTTTTCCAGTGCCACAGAAGGAGATACTGTTTGGACAGCCAGTTTCACAGCTGTTTTTTCACCTCTTATCATTCCTTCTATCCATAAGGGAAAAAAGATCACAAGATCATAGATATTGATCAGGCTTTTTCCCAGGTAACGACTGATATTTCCGAGGAAACGGGACATCAGTGCTAAAAAACGAAGTGCAGCCACCAATACGACTCCCATCACCGTTCTGCTTGAATGCACAAAAGACTCCAAGGGAATAGCAATAAATGTCAATGCGAAAGGCAAGATAAATCCCATTCCCATCTGTGCTGCTGTTGTTATCCATCGTCCCGATTCATCCACACCTTCCACACTGGCTCCACCCAAAAGACCTGCAACCAATGCAGCATCATCCGCAGATAAAAGCTCACGCATATACGCCAAACCTGCTTCTACACTTGCCAACAAAAACAAAAAAACAAAGGAGACGATAATCATACGGAAACGTATCTTGTCATCCAAAGCACCGATTATTGGGAAAAGACGGGTAATACGTAAAGACTCCATCAAGAAAAGACCCATTGATATCTCAACCAGGATGATGACAAGTGCTGCGATATCTGCGACTTTAAAACCCATCATATATACTGAACCGCCAACCATCTCCTGCATCGGCCTTGAGATCAGGTTGAAATTGATAAAGGCACCGCCAATAGCAATCGCCAAGACAAAACCGGCAATAAAGAACTGTGTCATAGATGAGGATGAGAGCATCTGTGCTGCCTTGTCTGTCTGCTTATTGATCTGGGCATACTCATCCATATGTCTGTCAACCGTAGCAGAACGATCAAGCAATACCTGCACATTCTTATCCAGCTCTGCAACAGACTTATTGATATGTCGCAGTGTAGGCACCATCGATTTTAGAAAGCCATGGCGTTCCTCAGAACTTTTGCGATATGCAGCCAAGGCTTTCTCCTGCCCGCGATCCAAAGCTTCTTTGATACTTTTCAAGATCTCTGCGACCATCGAATCCTCAGATGGAGGAATGGCAGCGATGGGTTCTATCGCCTTGGTCCAACCGGGAGGAGCCGGAGGTATCTCTGTACTTCTTTGATAATCTTCATCAAGTTTGACGACCTTGTCGGTGATCTCCCGCTGTAGAGTTGGAAAATGAGAAAGGTCTTGTTTGACAAAGTCATCGATACGTTCAAACTCCCGTTCAATAATTCGCTCTGTTGCAATTTTTCCGGAAGAAAGCAGTACCTCCTTATTTCGATCCTTCAAACGTTTTTCCGCCAACAGTACAGATGAAGAGAACAGACGAAATGCATGATAGAGTATCTTTGAAGCAGATTCGATTGCCTCATGTGCCGGAGTACGTGCCATGTACAAAAGTATGATTAAGGTAATGATCCAAAACAGAAGTGAAAGGCCCGGTGATGATGCGATTATCATCATAAAATCTGGAAGTTGCATAGATGATCCTTTAAGAGATGTGAAACATGTTAAAGGAACATCATATAATCTTATAAGAAATAGGGAGTAAATACGATCAGGCTCAAGGCTCTGATCTCATGCTGAAGTACAGGGTTAAAGTGACCCATGATCACGGAATTCCGCAATTTCAGATTCTACCATGTCATCAATCATCTTTGTGTACAGGTCTGTGATCATATTAGGTGACATACCGAGCTGAAGTGCTTTATGACGGACACGCTGTATCACCTCAGCAACTCTATCCTCTGCTTTAACCTCTTCAACACTCTGTTTGAACTTAACGGCCTGATGAATATAAGAGTTACGCTCGGCAATAAGCTCGACGATCTTATCATCAAGTTTATCAATCTCAACTCTTAACTCTTCTAGGGTATTACATGTTTTCATTAACATCCTTTTGTACTATTAAGAGGATTATAGCAAATTAACAGTCCACTCTGTGTATAATTTCGTATGAAAATTATACTGAGTACTCTAAACTCTCGTTACACCCACAGTTCTATAGGGCTGCGCTATCTTTATGCGAACATGCAAGAGTTACAAGAACAAAGTTCTATTTTGGAATTTAGTATCAATGATGCGATTCAAACCGTTGCAGAAAAACTTCTGGATGAATCACCGGATATCATCGGGCTCGGTATCTATATCTGGAATGCGCAACAGAGCCAGGAACTCATCGAAGTACTTAAAAAAGTTTCCCCTGAGACCATTATCATCCTTGGGGGTCCGGAAGTCTCTTATGCACCTTTGCGTGTTGACTTTTCAAAAGCGGACTATATCATCCAGGGAGAGGGGGACACCTCTTTTTATCGTCTGTGCAAGCAGATCAAAGAAAACAGCGCACCTGAAGAAAAGACCATCAAACCCGTGATGGAAGATCTAAGCCAGATCAAACTCCCCTATCGTTACTACACCCAAGATGATATTGACAACCGTTACATCTATATTGAAGCTTCACGAGGCTGTCCTTTCATGTGTGAGTTCTGCCTTTCTTCCATTGATGAGAAGGTCAGGAACTTTGACATCGATCTGCTTCTTGAAGAGTTCGAGTATCTTTGGAAGCTTGGTACGCGCAACTTCAAATTTGTGGATCGTACCTTTAACCTCAATATGAAGTTTGCCAATGCCATATTAGATTTCTTCTTAGGCAAAGAACCTCCCTACTTTGCGCATTTTGAAGTCATACCCGACCATTTTCCCGAATCAATCAAACAAAAAATCGCTCTCTTCCCGGCCGGAGCACTACAGCTTGAGATAGGTATACAAACCCTTAATCCAACTGTTGCCGAGACGATCAACCGTCCTCTTAAACTCAAAAAGATCAAGGAAAACCTGACCTTTATCGAAACCCAGACCAAAGCCCATATCCATCTTGATCTTATCGTCGGTCTGCCCGGAGAAGACCTTGAGAGTTTTGGGAAGAACCTGAATGAATTGGTAAGCATCAGCCATTCGGAGATCCAGATCGGTATCTTGAAAAAACTCTCAGGTACCACCTTGGAACGTCACGATATAGAATATGGCATGAACTATAGTGACATACCCCCTTATGATATCTTGAGCAATGACCTGCTCAGTTTCAAGCAGATACAGAAGATGAAGCGCTTTGCCCGCTTTTGGGATCTGACCTATAACAGTGGAAACTTTAAAAACACGATCACCCTGTTATGGGAAAACAATACCGTGTATGACAGCTTTTATGCATTCTCTGAATGGATCTATACACAAACAGATTCTACATGGAAGATCTCACTTGACAGACTCTCCAAGCTCCTTTTTACCTATCTAAGCGAAGAGCTTAAGATAGAATCTTCTACTGTCGCTGGGAATATGATAGAAGACCTCCTGAAGATCAAAGGTCGTATCATCCCCGCTTACCTGAAACCTTATGCACCGAAGCAGATCCAAGCTGAGAACAAAACTCTGCAACAAGCCAATAAGAGACAAGCCCGCCATGCCTGATGTACAAACGCGACAAACCCTCGAGTCAGCACTGAACACCTTCTTGTACAACTATATGTATGAAGTCGTCAACCCGCGACTTGAAGCCTTTTCCAAGGAGTATTACAAGACACCCTGGCAGATGTTCAAGCGTCACTTCAAAAATGATCTGATAGACCTTATCATATCCATCAACAATCTGCTTTCATGGCTGGGGGGAAAGTTCTTTAAGACCAAAGACTTCTCTCGTCCGAGCAAAAGCGAGAAAGAGCTTCTGGAAAAGTTCACACAGGAGGTCTTTTGCGTTGACCTTCTGCAAGAAAAGCTACAACACTTTCTGGATCAGTTTCTTATGCAGGAGATTCAAGAAGATACAAACAAGAAAGAGAAACTGCTTGCCTGTACACAAGAATGGAAAGATGAGATCGCACTCAAAACCCTTCAAGTGACGCAACTCAAACG
>JBFEXS010000024.1:0-22976 GCA_041562555.1 Sulfurimonadaceae bacterium | reverse complement strand
TTGCATCATCTCTTTGGTCGCAATATAGCAATGTGGGATGTCTTTAGTATTGAGAAGGTGTGTATGGGCATCATAATACTCTTGTGTCGCTAATATGCTTTTGATCTGTATGTCTGATTCAAGTAGCTTATTGATCACTTTCGGACTGTCGGCAATGAAACTGTTGTCATGACTGAAGGCATTGTCACGCAGTTGTTTATAGATATGCAGATCAGTGGATTCACGGTCATGTATCGGTATATAGTTCATACCAAATTATATACTAAGAACCTTCAAGCCTAAGGATGTAGTGATTGAAGAATTTGTATTGTCTTGCCGGTTTTGACTATAATTCGGCATCAGTATGAGAGGGAAATCATGAAAAAAATAGTTATATACAGTGTTATTACACTGCTGATTCTGGGCGGATATATTGCCTATGAAAACGTGTCAAAAATCCTACCGTTTTATCATCAGCTGACGCAATCACGTGCCGGCATTCATGAAGATCTACAGGGAGTTGCCCAAAAAGAGGCCCATTTTGTCGGAGCTGCTGAGTGTAAGGAGTGTCATAAAGAAAAGTATGGGCAATGGTCACACTCTCGCCACTCCAAGATGATACAAGCGATAAAACAGGATCCCAAGGTCGTTGTCGCTGACTTTTCCACACTTCCCAAGGATGCCAACTTTGAGCTTGAAGATGCGGTGTATACGGTCGGAGGAAAGTTCAAGCAGCGGTATATGATGCGTAAGGATCATAACGGAAGTGAAGATTATGTATTGGGTAATTATCAGTGGAATGTACAGACGCAAAAATGGCAAAAGTTCAAACCGTGGAAGTATTGGTATAAAGATGCTTATGAACATGACAATGAGAAACTCCCTACATCCAGAGCCTGTGACGGATGTCACTTTACCGGGTTTATGTCACGGGAAGAACGGGTGGATGTCGGGATAGCTTGCGAGTCGTGTCACGGTCCCGCTTCAAATCATGTCAAAGATCCTGATTCCAAGGTATACTTGGCGTCTTTAAATGACCCTGTACGGCAAAATGAGGTTTGTCTTCAGTGTCATATGCGTAATCGTGACAAGCGCCTTGAAGATCACAATATAAGCGACATATATGGAGATGCCAGGGATTACCCCTTTGGATATGAAGCGGGTAAGGCATTGAGGGATTATAAACTTGTCGCACCCTTTATCATGGGACAGGAGACAAAAGAGTTTTATGCCAATGGAGCGGGAAAGAAGAATCGTACCCAAGGAAACGAATTTGTCCACTCTATGAAAGGCAAGCACGGTATTACCTGCATCAATTGTCATAACCCTCACACTCTTGAGCCAACGGCGGAAAAGAACAGCGGGAATGCTCTGTGTATGAACTGCCACTCTTTTGGTTCGATCATCGGTCCGCATCAGGAGAGCCTGGAACAACATACCCATCACAAGCCGGACTCAAAAGGCTCCCTTTGTGTAGAGTGTCATATGCCAAAGGTCGGAAGGCATACTGGAAAATCCCCTTTGACTGTACGTACGCACCTGTTCGGATTTACCACACCTGATGAGACGATTAAGTATCAGATGCCCAATGAGACAAATGCGTGTGATGCCTGTCATAAGCAAGATAGAGAAATGGGTACACTTCAGGAAGATCTGGAGAGATGGGGCATGATAGGGTGGGATAAACGCTAGGTTTGCTTGGCGTTTATCGTCTATCTTGACCTTGCAGATACATGTGAAAAGTATTCTATTTCAGTGTCAATGAGGAGAAGTATGCACCCAGAAACGAAGCACTTTCACCGCTGAGTTTTCGCATAAACGAATCGATCTTATCTTCTTGTTGCCACACCGGCTTTCTGACACCGCTCAGTTCGACGAGGGCATTCTTGGCATCATAGGCAACTCCCAGTTTATCGATCAGTCCGACCTCTTTTGCTTGAGATGCGGTAAAGATATGGGCATCAGCGAATTCAGTGTGTTTGGCCGGATCCAGTTTTCTTGCCTTGGCAACATCTGAGACAAAAAGCTCATAAGTGTTGTTGACCACTTTTTCAAGTTCTGCCTTCTCGTAAGGTTCCCATGCCCGCGAAGCAGTGCCTACCTCCTTGAATTTACCGGCCTTTACCACCTGTGCAGAAACGCCGATTTTTTGTGCCAGTTCCGCGAAATTACTGCCCTGCATGATCACACCGATAGAACCGACCATCGATCCCGGGTTGGCATAGATCTTATTGGCATAGATACTGGCATAGTAAGATCCGCTGGCAATGGTGCCTGCCGCATAGGCGACAACAGGTTTTTTCTCTTTGAGACGTTTGATCGCTTCCATGATCTCAATAGAAGGAGGGACTGCACCGCCCGGAGAGTTCACGACAAAAAGAACACCTTTGATCGATTTGTTCTCCCTTGCTTCTTCAAGTTGATCTACCACAACGGAGGCATCCATGATTATCCCTTGTAATTTGATCTCTGCAAGGTTTGCCGGCTCCAGTTCTCCCTCTCCCGGGGAAAAGAGTAAAAAGAGGATCAATAAAAAAAGCATGGCTTTAAAATGGTTTTGAATAAATCCCATTGTAGTAAAAAAAGGTGAAAAAAACTGTTTAAGTCCGTCCATAAGGATCTCCTTGGTAATGTAAAATATTATTGCTCTGTTTGAGCGAACTCTCCATTGATATAGCGATGGGATATCGGGTACTGGTGTAAGATCAGATGGATGGGAAGCTGTTCAGAAGGTTCCTCACCCAGTTGCAACACAAGTAAGTCGGCATTTTTCCCTTCCGCAATCTCACCGGTGTTGAGTTTGAGTGCTTTAGCGGCATCGACCGTTACCGAAGAGAGAAGACGCTTGGCCAGATCAAGAAGATCAGTATCTTTATGCATAAACAGGGCGATCTTCATCTCTTCAAAGAGATTAAGCGCATAGTTTGAGCTCAATCCATCGGTTGCACAAAGCCATTGGATATCATGAGCTTCAATAGTATCCAGGTTTAACGCTCCATTTCCAAGGAGTCTGTTTGATATAGGACAGTGAATGATATGATGTCCCACTGCATTGATACGGGCATATTCCTCATTACTGGCATGAACGACATGGGTAAGAAGTGTCGGTATCTCATCGAAGAGTTCGAGAAACTCCACAGAGGTGTTCACAGCATACTGTTGCTTTAGGAAGTCATTGAAAAAAGGTTTGAATTCCCCATCATTGCTATCAAGCCATACACGCTCTGCAGGGCTTTCCATATAATGAGCACTCAGGGGGTAATCGTGTGATTTGGCAAGTTCTATTGCTCGTTTGATCAATGCAGGATGTACAGAGTAAGGAGAATGTATCGCAATAGCCGGATAGAAGCCCTCTCGTTCAATCTCTTCCGAGGCTTTTAGCCGTGCTTGAAAATCATTGAAGAGTACATCCGCCATATTCGCCTGGGAACCGATGACCTCATTGAAGAATACGACATTTTGTTTTGCCTGTTGCGCAGCCTCCAAGTCCATCCCATGGGAAGAGACGGCACCAAAGCTTGTTATGCCGCTTTGAAGCATTGCATCCGTGGCTTTTTTCATGCATGAGATGTCACAATTATTGATAAGCTCCTCCCGGTTCTCAATGACGCTATGCAGCCAAGGCATAAACTTTCCATATTTGAGTTTGGTTTTATTGGCTGAAAACTCTAAATGGACATGGGAATTAATAAGTCCGGGCATGATCAATGAGTAAGGAGGAGTGTCGATCACTTCTGCTTCAGGGTAGATTTGTAACAGCTCATCAAGGGGGGCTATTTTTTCGATTGTCTTATCGAAAGCAAGGGACTTTCCACTGATAAGTTCATTGTCTTGCAAGAGGTAGGAAACGTTAAGAATTTTCAAATTATAAATACCTTTAGGGAACTAAAAAAAAATTATGCTTTATAAAGATATAATATAACCTTAAAATTAAAGGGCAAAATAAATACCCAACAATAAGGTAATAAATGAAAGTTGTAGTGATTCAGGGACCAAACTTAAACATGCTTGGTGTACGTGAACAAAATATTTACGGAGGGATGAAATTAGAGCAGATACATGCTCAGATGAAGGATTTCGCAGACAAAAGTAATATCGAGATAGAGTTTTTTCAAAGTAATTTAGAAGGTGAGATCGTTGATCGTATTCAGGAATGTCTGGGGGATGCAGACGGTATTATTATCAATCCTGCAGCATACACGCATACATCTATCGCGATCCGCGATGCTATCTCGGCAGTGTCACTTCCGACGATCGAGGTACATATCTCCAATATCCATCGTCGTGAAGAGTTCCGTAAAACGAATATGATCGCACCGGTATGTGCTTCATCAGTTGTCGGATTTGGTCCCTTCGGGTATCACCTCGCAATGACAGGTATGACACAGATTTTTTCTGAGATCAAAGCGATGAAAGAAGCGCAACAACAAGCACAACAGGCTGCACAAGCATAATATGCTTCAAAAAGCTTTGAATGAGGACCTGAGTCTAATAAAGACGCCTCTGTACCCTTGTGAGTTCACGGGTTCATCAAAGCGCTATAGTGTGACCCTAGGTGTCGGCGGGAATGTCGGGAACCTTGTGCGTACCCTGGAAAAGCTGGTGCTTTACTTCTTGCGAAGTAGGGCTTGCGACGTGATAAGAACGGGGCCTATTTTAAAGAATCCGCCCTTTGGTTATCTGGATCAGGATGATTTTTACAATTCGGTTCTTTTAGTAAAGACGAATTTGCAGCCAAGGGCTTTTTTAAAATATGTCTTAGAGGTTGAACGCAAATTTGGTCGTAAGCGAAGCTTCGCCAATGCACCGCGTACCTTAGATATAGATATGATTTTTTATGAGAATAGAAAAATGAATACAGAGGTCTTGACCTTACCACATCCTCACTGGCGTGAGCGAGAGAGCGTAGTCATCCCGATGGCATATATGGAGCAGCGTAGATGAAAGTTTTAACCTTTAGTGGCACGACACCGGCAGAAGCATTGAAAAAAGCCCAATTGACGGTGGGCGAAGATGCAATGCTTATAGAGACTAAAGAGGTTCGCAAAAAGTCATTGACACAGACTGCTCTATATGAGATCATCGTGGGTATTGATGATGCAACTGCGGCAAAACTGGAAGCACAAGAGTCGGCGAAAAGTGTTGAGGCTACGGAGCCCGTAGCAAAAAGCTCTGCCGATGTCCTCTATAATATTTCGGAAGCAGCACGACAGATTTCAAAGATTGCTGAAGTTACACAGGAAGACGAGGGGTTTGAAGCGACGTATGATGCGAATAAGGTGGTCGCCCGTGTCAAGGAAAAAAGTTCCGATCCCCTTGAGTTCAAAGAGATCAAAGACGAGATCTCAAAGCTGGGGGACAAGGTCAAGCTGATTCAAAACATGTTTTGGGATGAGCGTTCCGAAAAGATGGGGAACATCCATATCCCTCCAGAGTTCTCCGAGATCTATAAACTGACCATGGAAAGCGGTATGAACGCTTCGCATCTGCAAGAGATCATGGCAATGACCTTGGAACATATGCCCCTTAAGATGCGTGAAAATTCGCAGACAGTCAAACGATATTTCCAGGTACTGCTTCGCAAGATGGTCCCGGTAAGAATGGAGTCGACACCCAAGCAAGGAGCCAAAAAGGTCATTATGCTTGTCGGCCCGACAGGGGTGGGTAAGACGACGAGCATCGCCAAACTGGCGGCTCGCTATTCGTACATGATGGAAAAGAAGTACAAGGTCGGTCTGATCGTCTTGGATACGTATCGGATCGGTGCGGTCGAACAGTTGATGCAGTACGCACGTATGATGAAACTGGGGATTGAGACAGTGGTTGATCCTCCTGAGTTTGCATCAGCACTCAATGCCATGCGTTATTGTGATTATATCCTTATTGATACCATGGGGTCCTCTCCCTACGACAAAGAGAAGATCACGAAGATCTATGAGTGCCTGCAAAGCAATACGACAGATATGAGTATTGATACGGTATTGGTATTGCCGTCTTCGATCAAATACGAGGACCTCAAGGCAAATTATGATAATTTCGAGCCTTTGGGAATAGATACGATGATGTTTACCAAACTGGATGAGACGAGAGGTTTCGGAAACATTTTCTCCTTGATGTATGAGACGAGTAAACCGATCTCCTACTTTTCGGTAGGACAAGAGGTTCCGGAAGACCTTGTCGTTGCGAGCAGTGATTACCTTATTGACTGCATGTTAAACGGTTTTGACAGGAATAAACGATGATAACGCAGGCTGAAAAGCTCAAAGAGCTTGTCAATGAAAATAGTCAGCATAGAGCAAAGAAGACGCGTTTTATCGCCATTACCAGTGGAAAGGGCGGAGTAGGCAAGAGTACGATCAGCTCAAACATCGCGTATTTGATGGCACATTATGGGCTGAAGGTGGGTATCTTCGATGCAGATATCGGTCTGGCAAACCTGGATGTCATGTTTAATGTTAAGATCAAGAAGAATATCCTGCATGTACTTAAAGGTGAAGCCAGTGTCAGTGATATTTTGATCCCCGTTGCACCAAATTTGGTACTTATCCCCGGAGAGAGTGGAGATGAGATCCTGAAATACAGTGACGGCAGTCTCTTTGAACGTTTTATGCAGGAAGCCCATGTATTGGATGACCTGGATGTGTTACTGATTGACACCGGTGCCGGAATAGGTGAGCATATTCAGCTTTTTTTGAATGCAGCTGACGATGTGATCGTCGTGACGGTACCCGACCCTGCTGCAATAACAGATGCGTATGCGACAATAAAAGTGACCTCAAAGATACGTTCAAAAATCTCTATTATCTTTAATCAGGTACGTTCTGAGAAAGAGGCACAACTGCTCTATGATAAAATATCAAAAGTAGCACGTTCAAATATTGGTGCTACTTTGCAACTTGAGTTGCTGGGAAAAGTAAACTCTGACGAGAAAGTAGGGCGTTCAATCAAACAAAGAAAGATTTTTTCTCAGGAAAACCCGATCTCACCAACGACCCGTGATATGGAGAAGATTGTGAAGAAACTTTCTCGGAATTTGGAACGAAATATGCTGGTATCTCCTGAAGAAAGCGGTATTCAAGGCTTGTTTAAACGCTTGATGACACATTTTTAAGCGATCTTACAGACCAAAGATATAAGGGATAACAACTTGCGAAGCACTAATTTTGTCTCTTTTTTAACAGTACAGGGTTTTTTTATAGGCTTTGTGTTTTCTATTTTAAAGGCGGATACTGCGGAAGGTCTGTTGGTATATACGCTTTTGATTACAGCATTTTTTTATCTGTTTTCACATTTTATCATCTCTTTCTTTATTCGTTTTTCCCCGATACGTCAGGAATATTTCCCTAAGACGAAACATGAAGGGGATCTGGATTATTATGCGAATGAGATATCAAAACGTGAGATTGTAATCGAAAACTCCTATGATTTTATTGCATCTTTGGATAAGCAATATGCGAAAAGTAAGAAAAAGAAGGCAGCATAATGGAGTGCCCTGGAACAGCTTCTTATGTGAATGAGCTGAAGCATAAAGAGGACGAACTGGCGATTCAATATCTTCCGGCGGTCAAGGCTATGGCGTTCAGGCTGAAAGAGCGACTGCCGTCATCGATTGATTTTTGTGATCTGGCTGCAATCGGTACGGAAGAACTGGTCAAGCTGGCCCGTCGGTATGATGCAAGTCAAAATGACTCCTTCTGGGGGTATGCCAAGACACGTGTTTATGGTGCTATGCTGGACTATTTGCGCTCATTGGATATGGTCAGCCGTGCCAACCGAAAACTTATCAAGATGATTGATAAGGCGATTACCGAGTATATGGCAGAGAATGAGAATGAACCTTCCAATGCACAACTGGCAGAGATGCTGGATGAAAGCGAAGAGAAGGTAAATGAGGCCAGAATCGCTTCAGAGATCTATGCGGTGATGCCAATCGACGAACAACTCTCATTGCAAAATGAGGGAAGTACTTTGGAAACGATCGAGAAAGAGGATTTGATTGAGGTGATCGAAAAGGTGTTACAGACGCAGAGTGAGCGTGAACAACTCATTATTCAGCTATATTACTTCGAGGAGCTGTCTCTCAAGGAGATCTCCCAGGTGCTGGATATTACAGAGTCAAGGATCTCACAGATCCATAAGGCCCTGTTAAAAAAGATTAAAGATTCAATAGGAGCCAATAATGGCTGATATACTCTCCCAAGAAGAGATCGATGCTCTTTTAGATGTTGTTGAAGATGAGGGTGATGAGGCTTTAGCAGTCGAAGAAGAAGAGGTCTTCCATCAAAAGCAGATCACACTATACGACTTTAAACGTCCTAACCGTGTCTCAAAGGAGCAGTTGCGTGCTTTTAGAGGGATACATGACAAGATGGCCCGTTCACTCTCATCACAGATCTCTTCTATTATGCGTTCTATTGTCGAGATACAACTGCACTCTGTAGATCAGATGACTTATGGTGAGTTCTTGATGTCTTTGCCAAACCCGACGTCATTCAATGTCTTTTCTATGAAGCCTTTGGAGGGATCGGGAGTCCTGGAAATCAATCCTTCTATCGCTTTTCCGATGCTCGATAGGCTTTTGGGAGGTAAGGGTGAACCCTTTGAATCTAACAGGGAGTTCTCGGATATCGAGTTAAGTCTTTTTGAGACAGTACTGCGTGTTATGATGTCTACCCTGAAAGAGGCATGGGGCCCGGTAACAGAGGTATACCCCGCAATCGAGTCAAAAGAATCAAGTCCGAATGTTGTTCAGATCGTAGCTCAAAATGAGATCGTTGTCATGGTCGTTATGGAAATCATCATCGGACACAGTTCAGGTATGATGAACCTCTGTTATCCTGTTATCTCCCTGGAACCTGTCCTTCCAAAACTGGCTTCTCGCGATTTGATGCTGAATGAGACAAGTTCAAAGAAATCCCGTAATCAGGAACTGCAGGTTCTGATCGGTGGAGCGCATGTCACTGTGGAAGCAAATCTGGGTATGGCAGAACTTTCGCTAAGGGAAGTTCTCGATCTGGGAGAAGGGGATATCATCCGGCTTAATTCGAGTGGAGATGATATTGTCAGTTTAAGTGTGGATGGAAAAGAGCGTTTTAAAGGTGAAATCGGTCTAAGACGTTTTAGAAAATCGATCAAGATCACCGAAGTGATCCATACGGAAAGAGATGATGTCAAACGGGTACTTAAACATTATGAAGAAGTCAGACGTGAGAAAATCTCTGGGGTAAAAGAGATCATGTATGATGAAGAATATGAAAACGAGGGATTTGAAGATGAATGATTTTATTAAGCTTTTTGAGTCAGAGACGATTGCTACAATCGAAGGATTGACAGGTCAGGCACCTGCTTTAGAGCTTAAAGAGGAAGAGACACTTTCCATTGTTTCTAACATTATCCCTCCGACGGCTGTTGTGTACGCGGATGTAAGCGGTGATATTGATGCTAAAGCGGTTGTCGCTATTCCACCTACCCTTGCTACCGCTTTGGGTGATCTTATGCTCGGGGGTGAGGGAGAAGGCAAAGAGAGTATGGATGATGAGGATCTGGATGCGACAAAAGAGATCGTATCCAATATCCTCTCTGCACTGTCGACCGCATTGACATCACAGGCTGAACTTCCAAGTCTTAATTTCAAGGTCACCAATATAGAGTTTATTGATGAATCCGGTGAGATCAATCTTGAAGCCTATTCAAAAATGTATGTCTACAATTTCTCACTGGGGGCAATCAGCTCTTTATTGATGTTTGTCATCGATGACAGTATAGAGAGTGCACTCAGTGCTGGATCAGATGCACCGGAAGAGACGCAAAAAGCAGAGGAAACACCTCCTGTATCTGCTCCATCTGCTGTATTTGACGGGGATACAGATAATAATATCAATCTGATTATGGATGTTAAACTTCCTGTACGCGTACGGATCGGTCAGAAAAAGATGCTTTTGCGGGATGTCTTAAGTATGGACATCGGTTCGGTTATCGAGCTGAATCAGCTGGCAAATGACCCTTTGGATATCTTGGTAGACAACCATGTTATTGCGCAGGGTGAGGTTGTCATCGTGGATGGGAACTTCGGAGTCCAGATCACTACAATCGGAAGCAAGCGGGATCGTCTTCATCAGCTCAAGGGCTAAAACTTTTCGGACTTTTTAATAGTATAATAGTATACTCTCTTAATTGATATTAGTACCTAAGGATTGACGATGGAACGTAGACGTCAGGCTCAAAAGATTTTAGAAGAACGTTATGCCAAGGATATCAAATCAGCCGATACCTGGTCAGTGTTTAAGATTATCGCTGATTTTGTCCATGGATTTGATGAGCTTGGAGAGCTAGGCCCTTCGGTGACTGTATTCGGGTCTGCACGTACAAGTAAGGAACATCCGTATTATAAGAATGCTGTACTTTTAGGTGATAAGCTGGGTGCTGCAGGATTTAATGTTATTACCGGTGGTGGACCGGGTATCATGGAAGCTGCCAATAAAGGGGCATATAACAATCCGGACGTAGAATCCATCGGGCTTAACATTGATCTTCCAATGGAGCAGACAGCCAATCCTTTTACGACAAAAGAGCGGACTTTTGATTATTTCTTTTCCCGCAAAGTGATGCTTGTAAAGTATTCGATAGCCTATGTGATTTTCCCCGGTGGATTTGGTACTTTGGATGAGCTTTTTGAGGCACTCACTTTGATACAAACCCGTAAGGTGACGGGGGTCAGGATCTTTGTCGTCGGGGTAGATTTCTTCCAACCTTTGATGGATTTTATGAAAAATACTTTATTGGCTGAGGGAATGATAGATGCAGAAGATTTGGATATTATTACGCTTACAGATGACCTTGATCATATCGCTGAGCAGGTAAAGACCTCCTTAGGTGTCCAGATCAAGGCCTTGGAAGAAGTTGGGATGCAGGATACGCAATATTATCACTCTCTTTCAGACTTCTTTGAAAATAGAAATATCGATGAGGGTAAAGACTCTTACGATAATTAGTTTAGGGAAAACGATGTCAGAGACGACTTTGAACAAGAAAAAAGTATTAATCGGAATGAGTGGGGGAGTGGATTCTACCGTCTCTACTCTCCTATTAAAAGAAGAAGGTTATGAGGTCGAAGGCGTGTATATGAAATTACACTCCAAGCCCGGCTATCACGAGATACATCAGGCGCGTGCTCAAAAAGCCGCTGATTTTGCCGGAGTAAAACTACATATTCTTGATCTACAGGAGACCTTTAAGAAGAAGGTCGTCACTCCCTTTATTGAGACCTATAAAGAGGGTGAGACGCCTAATCCCTGTGCTTTGTGTAATCGTAACCTGAAATTTGGCGAGATGTTAAAGTTTGCTGATGAGGTGGGTGCCCAATATCTGGCGACAGGTCATTATATTCAAACTGACGGGAAAAACCTGATCCAGGCAGAAGATGACACCAAGGATCAGAGCTATTTTCTTTTTTATGTGCAAAAAGAGATATTGCCGCGACTGATTTTCCCATTGGGTACGCGTCACAAGAGCGATATCAAAGAGTATGCCGCTTCCATAAAGGGACTGGAATCATTTGCCTCTCAAGCAGAATCTTCTGAGATCTGTTTCGTGGAGACGACCTATACGGATGTTCTTAAGGATTATGTGCAAGTCGATCAACCCGGCGAGGTAATTGATGCCGAAGGCAATGTCGTTGGTGAGCATAAAGGGTACATGCATTATACGATCGGTAAGCGTAAAGGCTTTACGGTTCATGGCGCGCATGAGCCTCATTATGTGACGAAGATCCTCCCAGACACCAATCAAATACAAGTAGGTCTGAAAAATGAGCTTGAAACGTTTGATGTGCAGATCCGTGATATCAATATGTTTGATGAACGTACACGTTTTGATACAACGGTAAAACTTCGTTATCGTACGACAGCTGTTGAATGTCATGTAGAGCTCGAAGGAAACAGCGGGACGATCAAACTCAAAGAACCGGTACTTGGCGTAGCCAAAGGACAGGCTGCCGTCTTTTATGATGGTGATAAGCTTATCGGCGGTGGATGGATCTGTTAGGGCTAGTACTCAAAGGTATAGATAAGCGAGACAAGTCCTGAGACCATCACATCATCATCGACGATGGGGCTGTTTTTGATCTGTGAACTGAGGTAATCAACCCGTAGATTGAAGAGGGTATGCCAGTTCTTGTTGAAGGCATAGTCTATATAACTTTGTACTGCATAGTTCAGACCTGATTTCGCCTGATAAGCGGGACGAAAAGGTCTGCTCTCATCTGCTTTTACGCCATAATAATAATCATTCATATTATCGGAGTACCATATGGCCAATATCGATGGATAAAAACTCCAATCCCCCTGTTGGTAATCAAAACCTGCTTCGGCTCTTATCACCGTACCCTCTGATCTGTTTAAGAGGTCATGTACCGCTATTGTCTCAAAAAAGAAATTTTCCATCTTAAAGGCCAGTGCCAAACCACCCTCCCAACTGCTCTCTCTTTCGTCCATGCCCGAGAGAATAGCTGCATCTGAGGCTTTATATTGAAAAGGACGGGGCTGGAGGGTCAATGACAGCCCCCAGGAGTAGTTCTCTTTGTTTTCACCGGCAAAGTACATCCCCATACGTACCCAACGGACATAGAAAAGAGAGTTGTCAAAAAAGACAACCGGTGTCGGTGTGGTAAGGGGATCGGCATCTTTGTAGGGCTGGGACTGTATATAGGCACCGGCACCTACAGTGACGCTGGTCTTGATATATTCTTCTTTCTCAACACCTTCAAGAGCATATAGACCAAGTGATAAGAGTATAAGCAGATAAAACGGTTTCATGTATTCTCCATGGAAATGATTTACTCCAGATAAAACTGGGCTGTGATCGGAAGATGGTCCGAATATCCCTTACCCGTATGAAAGTAAGGACGGCTTCGACTGCGCTGCCACCGATAGAGCCATTTTTTGGATTTGCTGAAGAGATAGTCCGCTTTGAAGGCTTCAAAACTATCCAAGACATAATGACTTCCCTTTTGATCGAGCAAAGAGGGGGAGAGAATCATATGATCAAGGGCTTCTTTCTTTCCTTTAAAGATATGTGACCAACGCGCATGTTCAGGTAGCTCCATCCAGAGGTTATAGTGCCCGTCTTTTGCAAGTGTCTTACGGGTATACAAGGCCCCATTGCCGTCAATGGTGTTGAGGATATGGTTGATCCCGGTGACACCGTGGGTGTCATTATGTTTGCGTTTTCGAACAAAGCTCTTGTGCTCTGCGTAATGGGCATTGAAATCACCGCTGAGGATATAATGACTTTGGGGAGGAAGGGTCTCAAGGTGTCTTTTCAAAGCCTTTGCATAGGCGATACGTTTACTTTCCGGACCTGCTTTGGACTTCCAGTGATTGACATAGATGTATAAGGGCTTTCCCTCGATAGATATGGCGGCTTCAAGGATATTACGCGTGCTTCTGCTCTGGGAAACGGCTATCTCCTTTTTTCGGATGGGAAATCTACTTAATATGGCATTTTTGACTGCCGTCTGTTTCTTATCGGCAATGGCTCTGTATCTAAGATAGAGGCCTTGTCGTGAGAGCTCTTTTTGAAGGTCTTTAAGGGCCATATCCGACTCGATCTCCGTGAGTGCTATTATATCGGGATGGAGGTCGACGATCACCCTGGCAATATTATTGATTTTTTTTCGATAGGTCTGTGCATTCCATTTCCAGGAGGTATTGGGAATATACTCATTATATTCACTTCCGTCATAATGCAGATCAAACAGGTTCTCGACATTATAGGTGGCTATTTTCACAGATGTTCCCGCATATAAAGATAAATGGATCAAAAGGAGAAACCAGAGGTTTCTCATGCAGCGATACCATTAAGACGTAAGAGACCGGTCGTATCAAGCTCCCGTCCCATAAACTGCTCAAAGAGTACCGACATACTCTCACTTCCGCCAAGGCCAAGAATAACATCTCTATAGGAAGCGGCGATCTCCTCCTCAAAGATTCCATTGTCTACAAAATGGAAGAAAGCATCTGCAGAGAGTACCTCTGCCCATTTATATGAATAATAACCTGCAGCATAACCGCCGGCAAAAATATGGGCAAAGCCATTTTGGAACTTATTGTATTTCGGTGGGTTGATAAGGCTTACTTCTTGACGGATAGAATCCAGCAGTTCCTGTACTTCGTCTCCCGTATGCAGTTTCATATGCAGTTTAAAATCAAAGAGAGAGAACTCCAACTGACGTAACATCCCCATAGCAGATTGGAAGTTGCGTGTCTCATCCAGTTTGGCGATCATATCATCAGGAAGCACCTCACCGCTTTCATGATGCTTTGCAAACAGACGAAGTACTTGAGGCTCATAGGCAAAGTTCTCCAAGAACTGTGAAGGAAACTCAACGGCATCCCATTCGACTCCATTCACACCGCTCACCGAGTTCTCATTGACACGGCTCATCATATGGTGCAGTGCATGTCCCATCTCGTGGAAAAGGGTCACAACATCGTCATGACGTAAAAGAGAAGGGGAGCTCTCACCGGAGGCAGGGAAGTTACATACGATATAGGCTGAAGAGAGAATGGTGTCGCCCTGTTCATCCTGACAGTGCGTCTGCCAATTGTTCATCCAGGCTCCACCTCGTTTGGAACTTCGTGCTTCAAGGTCGATATAGAGGCGGGAACGGAGTTTCCCGTCAAAATAGAGGTCATAGGCAGAAGCTTTTGCATCCCACAATGGGATATCAACGGCTTTAAACTCAATATCAAGCAGTTTGTTCAAGAAATCAAAGAGCCCCTGGACCACAGACTTCTGTTCAAAATAGGGACGATAGGCTTCTTCATCGATTGAATATTTCTGTTTTTTCAGAATCTCCGAATAGTAAGCCGTATCAAAGCTTTGTATATCCGATTCGCCCTCTGCTTTTGCAAGGGCTTCAAGCTCCGAGAGTTCACGTTTTGCCTGGGCTTTTGATGCACTGGCAAGCTCTTCCAGGAAGTGAATCACCTTATCGGTCGAAGTAGCCATCTTGGGAGCGATTGAGAGTTCTGCATAATTATTGAAACCAAGTAGCTGTGCCATCTCTTGGCGCAGCTGCATCAACTCATCGATAATTTCGGCATTCTCAGGTGCTCTGGTCGTGTAGGCCTTGTATAACTCTTCTCTGAGTTTACGGTTCTTGCCATAGGTCATATACGCGATATATGATGGCATCTGAAGGGTGAACTTGTAGCTTCCGTCCTCCTGTCTGGCATTTTCCAGATCAGAAGCCGGGATGCCCTCCACATCCTTTTCTTCGGAGATGATCAGCTCATAAGCATTTGTCGCATCCAAAAGGTTTTGGGAGAAGTCATTGCTGAGGGTACTTTTTCGCAGATTGATCTCTTTGAGTCGCGCCTTTTTATTCTCATCCAGATGGGCGCCGCTGAGTTCAAAATCTCGTATGTTGTGATCTAGGACCTGGTTTTGTTCCTGGTTCAGTTGAGCACCTTCACGCTCTTTGATGGATTTAAAGGCTTTGTAGATAGCTTCGTTCTGGGAGACCTCTGTGCCATATTCTGTCAATAGCGGAAGGGCATCAGCATATACAGCTTGTGTCTGTTCAGAGTTGTTTACGGAATTGAGGTGCGATATTGGCGTAAAAAACCACTCAAGGCGTTCATCAATCATCTCAAAGGGTTTGACAAAATTCTCATAACTCTTTTGCTCAATCTTCAGCAGGGCATCTATCTCATCTCTACTCTTATTCAGCAGAGATGTTAACTCTTCAATAGCGGTATCCAGGTTGACATCAAAATCTAAAAACATAATTATCCTAAAAAATATAAGTCTATGGATGCTATTGTAGACTTTTTATTCTAAAACTATTGTTTACCGCAATGCATAAACCAAAAAGCAAAGGAGAGACGATTTTAGATATTCGGAAAGTTCTTGATAAACTCTTCCATCTCTTCGGCGGGCATGGGTTTGGCATAGTAATATCCCTGAATATTATCACAACCCTTGTCGACCAGAAACTCGTGTTGTGCGAGGGTCTCTACACCTTCGGCAATCACATCAAATTTCATTGCTTGTGCCATAGAGATGATCGATTCAACAATGGCAATATCATGGACATTGTTCGGTAAGTCTTGGACAAAGGTCTGATCGATTTTCAGTTTATGAATCGGGAGCCTTTTAAGATAGGACAGAGATGAATATCCTGTGCCGAAATCATCGATCGAAAGGTGAATCCCCAGGTCTCTTAACTCCTGAAGCATCTCGATAGCAGTGTCCGGATGCTTCATGGTATACCCTTCGGTGATTTCAAGTTCTATCCAGTCAGGATTGCATTTATGTTCCTCCAGGCATGTCTTGATGGAGTCGACAAACTCTTTTTGCTGCAGTTCGATTGTGGATAGATTAATGGAAATACGCCCAGGATTCAGGCCCTGTTGATACCATCTTGTGATCTGGCTGACGGATTCCAGGAAGACATATCGTCCGAGTTGATCAATCAGACCGTAATCTTCGGCAATAGGGATGAACTCTGCAGGGGAGATGAACCCTTCACTGGGGCTGATCCACCGTATGAGGGCTTCCATACCGATCAACTGCTTGTTTCTTCCATCGATCTGGGGTTGATAATAGACGACAAACTCTTTGGCTTCGAGAGCGTCCCGGATGTTTTTAGACATGACCATATGCGCAAAGCTTTGTTTGGTGAGTTCTTTGGTGTAAAAGTGCGAGGTGTTACGCCCGTCGTCTTTTGCCCTGTACATAGCAGTATCGGCATTTCGGATCAGTACTTCTGCATCATCACCGTCATCGGGATAGATACTGACTCCTGCGCTCATGGTAAGAAGCAGCTTGTGTCCATTGATGTCAAAAGGCTCTTTCATGGAATCCATGAGTTTATTGAGGACCTCCTGAACATCCTGCATGTCGGCAAAGGACTCGATCAAGATGATGAACTCATCTCCACCGAACCGGGCAATCGTATCGATCTGTCTGAGTTGGGATGACAAACGTTTTGCCAGGCTTTTAACGACATTGTCTCCGGTCTCATGTCCCAAGGAGTCATTGATCTCTTTAAAACGGTCAAGGTCTATAAAGATGACAGCTGTCTTTGTCCCGTTTCGTGAGGATTTATTAATGGCCTGGTGTAAGCGGTCAAAATAGAGGGTCCGGTTCGGCAGACCGGTAAGGGTGTCATGTTCGGCCTGATAGCCCAACTCATCGCGAGCCTTCTGTACAGCAACCATTGCTTCCTTTTGTGCTGTTACGTCTACATAGGCTCCCAGGATACCGATGATCTCATCATCCTCGTTGCGAAGGGGTGTCTTTGAGGTGGTGACCCAAATACGTGAACCGTCCTCATGGGTCTGTTCCTCATCATAGGAGATCTTTTCCTTTCCGGAAGTGATGACGTATCGGTCATCATCGACATAGCTTTGTGCTTCTCTTTTCCAGGGGAGCTGAAAGTCGGTTTTCCCGATCAGTTCACTCTGGTCTTTGAGACCTGCATCATTGGCGAAAAGACGGTTGCAGCCAAGATAGTTTGAATCAAGGTCCTTCCAAAATATCCGTACGGGAACGGTATCGATAATCGTACGTAGAAGCTCTCTGGACTCAGCCAAGTCTTGACGTGTCAGGTTGACAAGTTCAGCGACTTTTTTGGCATTGTTGATATTATGCGCCGTTGCGAGTATCGCTTGTGCCAAACGTTTGATATCGGGGGGTTTTTGAACAAATTTGTCTATACCGATCTCAATAAGTTCCATCAGAAACTCCGCTTCTTCATGGGCAGACATGATGATGATCGCTTGGTCGGGATTGATCTTGCGTATCTCTCTGGACATCTCTTTGCCATCCATATGGGGCATCAGGATATCGCTCAAGACAATGTCGTAGTGATTGTTCTTATAGAGTTCGAGCCCCTCTTTCCCGTCATTGGCAAGGGTGACGGATTGAAAAAAGGCACGAAGGGTTTTCATCGTCGCTTCAGAAAGGATAGTGTCATCTTCAACATAGAGCATGTTTAAGGAAGAACAGGCTTCCTGCACTTGTTTCAAGATCGAAAAATCAGACATCGGAAGCCTCTGATAATGGAATGGAGATCGTAAACTTGGCCCCTAGCGGAGTATTTGTAACGAAAAGTTTCCCTTTACAGTGATCTTCGATAATGGTTTTACTCATATATAGTCCTAATCCAGTTCCATGTTTTTGACTTTTAGTTGAAATATACGGTAAAAATAGAGTATCAAGTACATCCTTACTAATACCTTTAGCATTGTCTTCAATTGTAATAATTGCTTCATCTTTAATTTCAGCACTGCCAATGTAGATGCACGGCTCTTTGATATCACGCTCTTTAAAGACATCTTGGGCATTTTTGATCAGATTGAGTATAACCTGTTCCACCTCGTGCTCAAAGGTCCTGTAATCCGATTCGGAGGTGAGGTTCAGACGTATCTCTACCCCCTGTTGGTTTATACTGTGTTCGAGGAGGTTGAGGGCCTTGGAAATGATGGTAGAGCTGTTCGTCATCATACTCTCTTTGTCCGGTCTGAAAAAGTCTCTGAAATCCGTAATTGTGCGTGTCAGATACTCAATCTGCGTTTCAATATCGTCATAACATTTGGAAAGCTCTTCCGTGTCAATCTGGTTCAGGAGCAGGTTGATACGTTGGGAATGAACCAACGCATTGATGATAGACAGCGGCTGTCGCCATTGGTGAGCGATCATAGAGAGCATCTCCCCCATCTGTGCCTGACGTGTCTGCATCAGTAAGAGCTTGTCTTTGAGGTTTTGCTGGGTAACATCTTCTTGGATCGTGACAAAGTTCATAGGCTCATTATTGGTATTTAAAATAGGGAAGATGGTTGAAAAACAATCGATGGTCTTCCCGTCTTTCATCCTATTGAAAAGTTGACCTTTCCAGATCTGCTTTTTGTCTTTGATGACATGCCAAAGTTCCGCGTAAAACTCATTGGTATGCATATCGGATCTGAAAATACTCATCTTATGTCCAACCAGCTCCTCTTGAGTATAGCCTGTCATAAGGGTGGTTTGGGTATTGGTATATTCGATGATACCGTTTAAATCGGTTATGATGGTCGTAAAAGGACTTTGATCGACGACTTGAGAGAGGCGCATGATCTGTTGTTTGGAAGCTTGGGCCTGCGTAATGTCCTGGATCGTCCCGGTGATAAACTTCACCCCGTTCTCTAGGAAGACCTCACCCCGTTGATGTACAAATTTCTCTTGATTATCTGCGGTCAATATCGTATGTCGGACATCATATGCTGCATGGGTGCTCAGAGATTTTTCCACTGCCTGAGAGATGGTGACCATGTCATCGGGATAGAGGTGCTGGAAAAACCAATCACCATTGATCTCTATGCTAAAGGGCTCAAGGTTGTAGATACGGTAGGTCTCGGCGGACCATGTGATATCCTTTGTCTCGGAATTATATTGCCAGCTTCCTACATGAGCGATCTCCTGGGCTTTGTTCAGTTTTTCTTCACTCTGTTTTAAATTCTCTAGCAGACTCGTGTTTTGAAAGATGATCATCGCTTGTGTTAGTAGGAGTTCTAGGGTCTTGATCTTTTCTTCATCAAAAAGTGTGACAAGAAAACGGTTCTCAATATATAAAAGAGCCCTCAGGGAACCATCTAGGAGAACCGGGATACTCAGACATGATACCGGTGTAAATTTTTTGATATAGGGATCAACCTGAAACTGACTGTTTTGGGCCGGGTACTGGAGTATTAGATTCTTTTGCGTATTGATAACATACGAGAGCAGATGATATGGTATTGAGGAATTCTCTTGCATAGGAAGGTCACATAGCTTGACCTCTTCCGTTTCAAAATCGATCTGTGCTTTGAGTTTGAATTTTTCTCCCTCCTTCAGGACAAGGGATGCCTTGCTCGCAGTGGCATTCTCCAGGATAATCTGCATAAGGGTGTAAATCAGCTCGCTACTGCTGTTACTTTGGGATATCGCATTAAAGGATTTTAGAAGGCTTTGCCAGTTCGTGGCGGCATTATTTGTGAAGGAGCTCTCTTTGTCAATAGGGAGATGGATACTGTCAAGAGCGGTCTGTATATTGGTTTCGAGCTCTTTTTGATCACTTTCTCTGAGTTGTCTGACACAGCTGTAGGCACCCCATTGTTCGAGACCGATGACGGCTTCTTTGAAATAGAAGTGGCTCAGGTCAGATAGATGATGTCCGTCAAAAAAACGTTTTGCACAGATACCGACAAGACCAATAAACAATGGGTTTTGCATAGTGTGTGCTGCTTTTAGTGCTTTGTCGTACATTTTGGCAACATCCCATAAGGAACGGGTGCTTTTCATGGATTCTGCTTTGAGCAGCAACTGGCCAAACCTAAACTGCTTGGGACTGGTCTTGGCAAGAGTCTGACAGATCTGAATATCATCATCGCGTTGTGTCTGTTCCTTTACGCTCAGAGATTCCTTCTTGCCCAAATAGAGAAGCGCCCGAATAAAATGGAGCCGTATCTTCGGGAACATGATGACTTCATTCTCACTTGTAAGCGCATAGGTGTCGAGGTACTCTAATCCCTGCTCGATCATACCTCCCAGAAAGGCCTCCTGGGCTTTGATGATGGCATACCATGACAGGGCCGGATAAAACTGCTCTTTTGTCCAAAGTTCCAGCGCTTTCTTCTCATCATAATCAAAGCTTGAGTCGCCTGCTTGAAGCGCATTGATCGTGTACCGAAGCTGATTAAAGATAGCAATCATTTTCTCATCACCGGAGTTTAAAATAAATTGACTCTCTTGATCAATATGCTGCTGCAGTTCGTCCAGTGAGTTCCCGGATAGGAAGTCAGAAAAGTGCATTAGGAAGTTTGCCCAGGTTCCAAAAATGATATCTCCGTTTAGTTTGCTTTGATGCAGGCTCTTTTCATACAGAGGGATATTGGATGAGAAGGACTTTGTATAGGGATTAATGAAATTGGCGACGAAGTTATAGACCTTTGGAAGCATCTGCCTATCGTCAAAGTCATGATTGAGTTTGAGCGCGACTTGTGCAAAATCGGCTGCCTTTTTGTATTCTTGGCGGTTAGAAAGCTGTGCACCGTAGAGAACATAGGCAAAACAGGATTCACTGGTATTCCCGTGATGAAAGGAGGTGTTGATAATATTCAAGGCGCTCCACTGCATCAAGTCGATATCCGCAAGATAATAGGCTGCCTCCCAGTAATCCACCAGGAGAGACATTACCTTACGCAGTTTTGCATCGTCAAGATGCTTGAGTTTAAGGATTTCTTTGGGGTTATGGTGCAGGGGGTTGTGTTGGATCTGTGTCAAAAGCATATCGACACTTTCTTTGAGTGAGGCAGCATCGTGAGGTACATTAAGGCCTAAATCCAGCAGCAGCTCGTTCCCAAAATGGACAAGCTCATGAAAATGCTTGCCTTGGGTAACGCTGATATCTTTAAAGAGTTTGAAACTGAGTAGACGCTGTTCACGTTTTTTTGCCAGGGGAAGGAGGTCTTGCAATTGTGCATAGGCCTTGTCCGAAAGGGCATTAAGATAAAAGGTCTTGGATCTCAGATAGAGATAGTCAAAACAGAGTTTCGGATGCTTCTTGTATAGAGTTTTATCAAAAAGCGTATGATGAACCCATTCTACTTTTTTCAGGGCAGCCTCATAGGCATTATTGTTAAGGGTCTGTTCTATGGCACAGATGTTGTAGGCAAAAAGCTTTTGAGGATATCTGCCCTCCGGGTAGGCATGATCAAAGTGATAGGTGAGCTTCAGGATATCATGAAATGTTTTGGCTTTATAGGCATCTTCTAGTATGTGTGCAATATGGTAATGCAATTTACGTTTAGTCTGATCATCGAGACCGGCGTAAATACTAAGCTGCAGCTGATCGTGAACAAATTGATATTCAGTCGTGGAGAGGGTGATAAACCCTTTTTTTTCAAGCTCATGCATCATATCATGATCAAAGCCTAATGTTGTCAGCAGTTGTTCACTGAGGTCAAGTCTATAGTTACTTCCCAAAATGGAAAGATACTGAAGGCAGGATTGCTGTTGTTTGCTCAGGCTTTTGAACTTTGCCATGATCAGGGAGACGAGATTGACACTGGCATTATGCTTTTGGATATTTTTGATAGAGAAACCCCACTCTCCGTTTTGATAATAGAGCTCATTTTTTTGAATTAAGAACTGGATGAAGGTCTTAATATAAAAGGGGTTTCCATTCGTTTTTGTGTACAAGACTTCGGAGAGTTCTTCCAGGCTTCGGGAGTCTTTATGGAAAAGTTCTTGAAGCATGGTCGACACGCTGTCCTGAGTTAAAGGTTGGAGGTTGATGTCTTGGAAACTTCCTTGTTCCCTGGAATGAACAACAAGTTGATTGGCAGAAGCGTTATGACTGAGTTCACTGCTCCGGTAAGAGCAGATGAGGTGAAGATAGGGATTTTGTGAGCTAAAGAGTCCTTCTTTGATCAATCGGACAGAACCTTCATCTGCCCACTGTAAGTCATCAATAAAGAGGATGAGAGGTTTTTCCCGTGTGGCAACAAGGTTAAAGAACTCTTTGACGGCCAAGGGAAGTTGTGTACGCATATCTCCCAAGTCATGCAGGAATGTCTTCTTTGTTTTTGAAAAGAGGGGACTCAACTCATTAAAGGTAAATCGCAACAGTGCCATGTTCTTTGCGCTTAATTCAGAGAGATTATTGGGAATAAGCTGGCTCATCAGAAGGATATAGAGTTGTGAAAAAAGCTGTTTGAAACTGAAGTAGGGTGTCGGATCGTTGAGCTGTTCAAACTTGGATCGGACGATTGCGACATTATGGGGAGAAAAATAGGTGAAGAACTCTTCTGCCAGGCGCGTTTTCCCGATGCCGGAATCACCGGAGATGAACAGGCGAACGGGATCCAAAAGAAGTGCCTCTGATAAGATCTTTTTGAGTTGTTTGAGCTCAGTTTCCCGTCCATACAGATGTTCACCGATCTCAATAGGGGGGTGGTCATACCGGGCGATAG
>JBFEXS010000023.1:0-24432 GCA_041562555.1 Sulfurimonadaceae bacterium | reverse complement strand
TTACCCAAAAGTGAGGTCGGGGCAATGATAAGGCTTGCTTTTGTCTGCCGCTGCGATTCTTTTTCAATGAGAAGGTTTGCCAAGGTCTGTATCGTTTTACCCAGTCCCATATCATCCGCCAGAATACCGCCAAAACCATAACGACGCATAAACTGCATCCATTGTATGCCCTCTTGCTGGTATGCTCTCAACTCGGCTTGCAGACCCTTTGCCTTGGTTTGAAGTTTCGGTCTGTCTCTTAGCTCTTTTGCAATTTGACTCAGTGGTGTCGAATCATTGATTCTAAAGCCTGGAGCTTGAAAATTATCCATAATATGGGCTTCATATTTATGAAGTTTAAACCCCTCACTGTTAGGCGTATCCAAAAGCTCATAAAAGGTCTTGATAATAGGTTTAATAATCTCTGTTGAGATCATCATGTATTTGCCTGCTTCGATCGGCACACATACCTCTGTCTGCGCTTCAAGGTCGATCCCTTCATTCAACAGGGTCGAAAGGATAGGGAAAAGTGGCAACTGCTGGCCATCCAGCATGACATGCATCCCCACTTCAAACCAGTGAGAGCTTGGTTCAACTTCTAGCTTAACTTCCGTGAGTTTATGAAAACTCAGGTCGAATCCAGGTTCTTGAATGATCTCAAACCCCGATTCTTCCAAATGGGCGATATCCTCCATCAGTCTCATCCATGCAGACATATTCTTTGCCTGGAGTCTTCCCTCATCTACGTAAAACCCATAGTCTTGAAGCCGATGTAGGAGATGGCGTTCTTTCTCTTCATCACGCCATATTTTGAGTTTCTCCGCTACCAAGGTCATGCTGCTGTAAAAAGGAAGTGCTTTGACCGTATGTTCTTCATAGGCAAAAGCCACGTTCAGATCAAACCCTTTGCTCGTTTTATTAAGCCTGAGAATCGGCTTTGGCATGGTCCCTTTGAGTTCTGTCAATGTCAAATTCCCTGGTGTCTCTATCTCCAATTGAGGTATCCTTGTACCCAATTCAAGAACAATCTCTTCCAATTGTGTATTGGAAAAGTAAGGAGACGTCTTGATCAATTCGCGCTGTTCCTGATTAAGCTTCGTCTCAACCAATCCGACTTCTTTGGTAGATGTATCGATATAGTATAGAGGATCCGTCCCTATCAAAAAGCTTTTATTTCCCAAAGAAAAAGCCAATTTGCTAAATCCCATTTGCTCATCCCAGCGTAATTTCAAGGTTCTTGATCCAGCTAAAGTGACAGGTGTCGTATGCCCGCGTTTCCAGAAACAGCGTCCTGTTTGAATTGCACCTTCCAGAACCAGTGCGCCCAACCTTCCTTTTAGGATTGCACTGGTCTTGACTCCCTCACAAAGGGTTTTAAAAAGCAGTACATTATCCGCATCACCTTCTTTAAAATATTCTGGAAGTCTATAAGTATTAAAAACTGTATTTGCCCGTGCACGGTTGATCTTGCCATATCCTCCGTTTTTGAGTTCACGGGCGGTAAACAGACTCAACTCAATCTCTTCTGAAGACTTGGAAAAATTCAGTTCATATAGAAGAAGGCTTGATTTATTGGATGCAGGTGTACCTTTTTTATTAAAGGCATCTGACAATTGACCCATCCAATCCATGATCACATCATTCGTTTCGGACACTTTTTCCACTTCAACCGTCTCTGCCGCTTCATCCAGATATGCCAAAGCAGCGCTGATGACATGTTTACAGTTACGTGCCGTCTCACAGGAGCATTTACCGATGATCTTCAGTCCCTCTTCCTGAGTGTAGATATTAATACTCTGTTTGTAAAGCTTTCTTCCCTGTGTCTTGGCGCTGATCTGCATGATACCATCACTGACCATCACAGTACTTTTCACCTCACTCAAAGAAGCTTCATTGGCATCATATCCAAGGGAGAATGTCGCACTGTCACATATATGACGGAGATCAGATAGGCTAAAGGTTATCATGGCAGGATTATACTATAATTGTTCCAAAGGACACAGATGGATAATGAAGATTTATTTGCAATGCTTGACACCTGTATTTCTCTAGCTTCTCAAGCACTCAGTGATTCACAGAAACTCGACTCTTTTGCTATGGTCTTGGAACACGACAACAATGTGCGGGAGATTGAACTTGATGAGACGGATGGGCATACCCGTTATCAGACCCTTATAGAGATCCTGAAGATGGAAGCAGAAGCAGAGAAAATAACGGCCTTTGCTCTTTTGTCCAATGTCGATATACCGGAAAATTTTTCACCGGAAGTCTCTACCGGTATTCGTATCCATATTGAGGAAAAAGACTTTAAGGCTGAGAATAAACTCTCTGCACGGCTCTTGTATATCCCCTATCAACTGTACCGGACAAAAGACGATCCCTCCGTACAGATCAGGCTACATGATCCTATTCCTGTCGGACTGCCGTGTGAGATCTTTGTCTAATCCAGGGTTTTATACTCCCTGGTACCTTAAGAACCCTCATATACAGACCATACTACCCCTATATATCTCACCTAAGCATCAAGACTTCTACAGCGAGGACCTGATCTTTGAAGATGGTGACTTCACCCAACTTGTTTGGAATGCCCGTCCCGATCACACCAAAGAAATCAAACGGATCACAATACTCTTTCATGGCTTGGGAGGTTCCATCCGATCTCATTATATTCAGCGTATGATGCGATTTCTTCAGGACAGGGATGAACTATGTGTACTCATGCACTTCCGCTCCTGCGGGGACAAGATAAATACTAAAGCACGTTCCTATCACGCAGGAGAGACCCAAGACGCCCACTTTTGCATACACTCACTCAAAGAACGGTTTCCGAAGGCTGAAATCGTCTCGGTAGCCTACTCCATCGGAGCCAATATGCTCTTAAAATATTTAGCGACACATAAACAGAATGGACTCAATAAGGCCATTGCTGTCAGTGCTCCTTTGGAGCTCGAAGCCTGTACCCAGCACCTTGATAAAGGATTGGCAAAACTTTACCAACACTACCTCTTGATAGATCTAAAAAAGACGCTGCTTGAGAAAGCAGCACATATAGATCTCGTGAAAGATTTTCAGCTCAGTCGGCAACGTATTCAGGCCATTAAGAGTATCTACGAGTTTGACGACATCTATACTGCCCCTGTACATGGCTTCAAAGATGCAAAAGAGTATTACGACACCAACAGTGCAAGAGGCTTTTTAAAGCAGATCACAACAGACACCTTGATCCTTCATGCCAAAGATGACCCCTTTATGCCAAAGAGCGTTATTCCGGATATCGACGAACTATCCAAGACGATCACTCTGGAGACAAGTGAGCACGGTGGGCATGTAGGATTTATCCAAGGGAACCTTTTCAAGCCCTCATTTTGGCTGGAACAAAGGGCCTATGCCTTTTTATCTGCCTAGTTCTCATCCAGGTTGATAAAGCTGTCACCGATCTCTTCAAAGACCTCTTCTTCGGTACTTAGCATTTCCCACTGCTTTGTGGCCAAAGGTAAAAGAGTTGAGATCTCGTCAAACCATTCTTGCTTTGCACTTTCACTGCTGAAGAGATAAAGCTTTTCATCATGTATATACCAGTATTCCAGATTACTAGGCACCACATTCTCATGGGCAAGTTCATAAGCACAGAAACCGCCAAAGGCAGGCATGTAACGCTCGGGGTCAGAGATGAACATATCCAAGTGTGTACTGTTCTCAAAATACCATTCTAGATCTTCATAGGAATAATTATGCGTAAAATCTGCTTGAACCGCTGCATAAGACTCAAAATAGGCGACACTATCATATCCGTCCAATGCAATACCGTCAACAGACATCACAGTTTCCGGTTCAACCGTTTTCGTACACCCTGAAACCCCTAATACTATACTTGTCAAAAACACCGTTTTCATCAAAAACTTAGTCAAATTCATAAACATTCACTACCTTTTTATTTGTAAGGTACCATTATACCAACCTTCCCTATAATCCGCCATGCAAAACACAAATACGATACATGGACTCTTTCATATACCAGATGAAGGAAGCTTCTTAAAAAAGTTGATATTACACAACCCTACAATCTACAATCCCGACATATTGACTGCATTTCAGACCTTACATCAGGTCTATCCAGAACTTCGACTGATTACCCAGGAAAACTATTTTTCCCTCATGCTTCCGACCCAGTCAGAAGGCATCAGTCTCGAAGCAATGCTCATCAGTACAAACAATGGGGAAAAAACACTTCTAAGCATCTATCACCGGCTTCATTTTGACGAGAGCATTTACCCTCAGGGGCCTTATCTTGTCGAAGCCGATGCATTCTTGGATTTCAATACCATCATGGTGAACACTCCCTACAATCATCGTATCGATGGTCTGGTAAGCCTGCTTAACTATCAAATCCAAGAAGCCCTTAATATTGAGATAACGATGCTCTGCCTGGCTGATGCGGATACACAAATCGTCCAAGAGAACATCCAACCCTTTATCCATAATGCACTCAGCCGATACAGACTTGCAAGCTGTCTGGACAACCTTGAATACTTATCCCCAAAGGATACAGACTCCCTTTCTCAACTGATCTGCGAATATTGTGATCTTCCGCTGTCGGATGTACTCATCGGCATAGAGACATTAAACAATCTCGAGACAGAGATAGGAGAGACTGAAGAGTGTTATATCCCACAATTTGCTTCATCAACACTATGTATGATGCTACTGCTCATCGAGCAAAAGACCAGTTCAGCCCTGCTTGAACAAGGCGGACTTCACAGGATTCAGGAATTTTTATCAGAACAAAAAAGAATATACGGATTGGAGGATATCACTTCCACCGGAAATATCCTCGGAAGTTTCAAGCAGTTGAACTAGGTTACATCATAAACAGAAAGTAGTAGATCCCAATACCCTGCAGGATCGTGATAAAGATCCCCAGGACTAAAATACGTGCGAGTTTCTTATGTTTTGCAGCCACTTCACCCGTAAGAGTGCCCTTGCGATAAGCCTTTACCGAAGTGATCAGTTGATAAGACCACAAATTAAACGTCGCAATCGCGACAAGAACATGAATGATCAAGAATGTTATAAAAAAGCTGTAAGATACCGGACTCGACTTCATATACTCTTGAAAACCTCCGGCCAAACGCATACCTGTTTCAAAAACGACAACGAAGACAAGGGTCAGAACAAAGATCACAACCTGAGAGATAAAGTGTTTTTTGATCTCTCCTTTTACTGCACAACGAATTGAGAAAAAGAGCATAAAAGGAAGTAAAAAGAAAAAGACTCCTACAATATCCAAATATAGAGGTGCCCGTGTTCCCATGAAACCTGGCTCAAAAAACATCTTCTCTCCTTAAAGAATTTCCCGAATCATACCAAAATAATTTTACTTTACTCTTTAATCTCCATCTCTAACCATTGTCCTGTGAGATTTATGCTAAGATAGCCCCATGCAAAAGAAAATAGATATGATAATTGACGAGATCGAAAAACGTATCAAGGGAAAACGTGAAAAGATACAGCTGTGCCTGTGCGCTTTTTTATGTGACGGACATATTCTCATAGAAGATCTTCCCGGAGTCGGAAAGACCTCTCTGGCAAAAGTTTTCGCGCAGGTACTGGGTCTTGATTTCTCTCGAGTCCAATTCACCTCAGACCTCCTTCCCAGCGATATTTTGGGTATGAACTATTTTGATACGAAAGAGTCCGCTTTTCGTTTCAAGTCCGGTCCTATATTCTCGCAATTCCTTCTTGCAGATGAGATCAATCGTGCAACCCCAAAAACCCAGTCTGCACTCCTGGAAGCGATGGAAGAACACCAGGTCAGTATCGACGGTAAAACGATGCAACTTCCGCATCCATTTTTTGTCATGGCGACAAAAAATCCCTTTGAGGAAGTAGGTACCTTTGAGCTTCCGAGTTCACAACTTGACCGTTTTGCCATCTCTTTTTCATTGGGATATCCTGATAAGCAGGCAGAGCGTTCTATCTTGGCACAGCATCTGCAGCTTAAACTTGACGAACTGAGTCCCGTCAATCCAACCCATATACAAGAGCTTCGATCTGCAGTAGAACTTGTCCATATCAGTGAGGCCCTGTTAGACTACCTGCAGGCGATCTTGGGCTTTACCCGAGAAAGCGGACTGTATCAAGGTGGAATATCAACACGTGGCGCCGTTGCCTTGAGTAAACTCTCCAGAGCCTGGGCTCTGATACAGGGACGGGATTATGTCATTCCTTCAGACATCTCTTTCCTCCTGCCTTACGTCACGGCGCACAGACTCTCTTCCAAAGAGGGTTCCAAATCAGCCCATGAGATATCTGATGAAATTCTTTCACACATTCATCCGGATTCTTAAAGAGATCCATACCAGACCGACCAAGTATTTTATCCTACTTGTACTCAGTATTGTGGGTCTGTTCTTTTTGGCCTATATGCATAATTACAACATTGTCTATTTGATGATGTTTTTCACCTTCTCTCTTGCAGGGGCCTCAAGTATCATCGGCAGGCTCAATCTTTACGAACTCCAGGTCTCTTTGCTGAGTGCACAGGATCTTTTTGCCAATCAGGCCTCTGAATATTCTCTGAATATTTACAATCCAAACCCTGATAGAGAGAGCTATGCCCTCGAATGTACGAACAAAAGTTCTACCGTCATCATAGACACGCTTGCAGGTCTGCAGAAAAAGGCGATCACACTCTCTTTTACCCCGACGAAAAGAGGAAAAACACATCTTCCCGATCTTCAGATAGGAAGTTATTTCCCACTGCCACACGAGATCTTATATAAAACAGTCCCGATAAACGATGAAGTCATCATCTATCCGGAGGCGAAGGGAAAAAGTCTTGATACGCTCAGTTCCAAACACAAAGCCCTCTTCGGTGAACAGGAAGACTTTGAGGGGATCAAACTTTATAAAGAGGGAGAGCCCCTCTCCCTGATCTATTGGCCATCCGTAGCCAAGGGTACTGAACTGATGTCCAAGGAGTTCAGCCTTCTGGAAAAAAGCAAACATTTACATTTTGACTTTATAACATCTGCTGAGAGTGATGAGCAAAGGCTCTCTCAATTGTGTCTCTGGGCAATAGAGTGCAAGAAAAAAGGTATCAGTTACAGTATGCATTTTCCCAATACCACGCTAAATTCACGCAGCAGGAGCCACCATGAAATTCTCACATTTCTTGCCCTCTACTAAATTAACGCGTCTTCAACTGCTTGATATTGCCCTTGGTCTCTCCTTTCTGCCGCACCTTTTCATCCTCAAGTTACCTATGCTTGTTTTTGCTTTTTTGGGTCTGATCTTTATCTATAAAAAATCAAATTCGCGACTCACGCTTCTTATCTTTACTTTTTTAGGTATATTGGCGATCAGTCTAAGTTTCTTTGCCGAATATAACTTCTCTAGTTTCTCACGCCTGCTTGTTTTCATCTCTTTACTCATCTCCTTTCTAACCATGGCCATCATTTTGCAAAGACTCACCCAGACAATCAATTTTTATCTGTTGATCTCCCCTGCGATGTTAATGATCCTGTCATTCTTCTTTTTCAACTCTATATCCATGTTGTTTTATGCCCTGTTCACCCTCTTTATCTTTACACTCCTGCTGCTTTATGCGCGTATGCATAGCAGCCTTCGAAATGCACTCCGTATTAATGGGCTTTTATATCTCTTCTCTTTACCGATCGTTTTGCTTCTCTTTCTTACCTTTCCTCGAATATCCTATAAAAAAGCAAGCTTCGGTTTTCAAGGTGAGCAGATTAGCCGAACAGGTCACGATGGTCATATGTATCTCGATTCCAAGGCGCTGCTTGTTCCCTCTCCCAAGATCGTCATGGAGGTCAGTTTTGAAGGAGAGGTGCCTCCTGCTGCCCTTTTATACTTTCGTGGCTCTACTTTATATGAGGATAAACTCAATGAGTGGATCAACAGTGAACCGCCAAGGGCTACTCGCGTATCCATTTTCAACCCAAAAGCAGTCATAGACTACAGGGTCAAACTATATCCGCATAAAAAACGATGGCTGTATATGCTCGATCTGCCCCTACGTCAACCTCCCAAAAGTTATATAACGAAGGACTACATCACCTATTCTACACAACCTATTGACGAGATCACCTATTATGAAGGTCGTGCTGCACTGGTTTATACAACACAGAAAGAGAATACCTTTGAAAGAGCCCTTGATGTCAACATCAGCCGTGATCCCAGAACCTATCAGGACCTAATGAACACTATCGATATAGATCAAGACGACAACACCAAGGCCAAAGCCCTCATGAGCTATTTCACCTCTTTGGACCTTTCCTACTCCCTCAAGCCTAAGAGACTGGACCTCTTGCGCCCTACAGATTCGTTTTTACACGATTCAAAGGTTGGGTATTGTGTCCATTTTGCTGCTGCTTTTGCTACATCTGCGCGTATGCTGGGTATCCCTTCCCGTATCGTTACAGGATATAAGGCAGATGCAGCCAATGCCATCAATGATTACCTTGTTGTCAAAGAAGCCGATGCCCATGCCTGGGTCGAACTCTACCTAAAAGACAAAGGCTGGATCAGATTTGAGCCGACATCCACTGCAAGACGTGTTATCAAAGCCGACAATACAGGTCTTGCGAGCGCATACACACAAGACACTACACTACAGAAGCTTTTTAAACACCTTAATATATATTATATGTATACACGTCATCTTATCAATACCTGGGTCTTGCAGTATGACCGTTCCAAACAACTTTCATTACTTAAAGAGTTGCTCTCGGACACACTCTTTCTGATCAAGTTTATAGCTACGCTCTTACTTCTTGTCACACTCGCATTTTTTCTGTTCATCTCACTTCAAAAAGTGCAATGTAAAGACAAACTATTGTGTGAGATGGAGGTTTTGATAAGGGCATTAAGAAAAGAGGGATTTGAACGAAAACAGGGCGAAAGTATGTCCGAGTTTTTACAATCACTTATGGGAAAGACGAATCATTACCAAAGTCTTGCAGAGATAAACCGACTCTACCATGAACTCCGATATTCTAAGAGACAGCATGAACTTGGCTTGCTAAAGGCCAAAATCCATGCCTTTGTTAAAGGGCTTAAGAGCGTGCGGTAACTTCTACCAGATGCCAGCCAAACTGTGTCTGTACCACATGGATAATGCCCAGATCGCCTTCGAAACAGACCTTGTCAAACTCAGGTACCATCTGTCCCGGTCCAAACTCACCCAGTTCCCCGCCTTGAGCCTTTGATGGGCACGAAGAGTATTCCTGTGCAGCTTGAGCAAAGTCTTTACCCGCTTCAATCTCTGCTTTAAGCGCCAGGCATTTTTCTTCACTCTCAACCAAGATATGGCGTGCACTTGCCATACCGCTTGGCATCTGAACTTCTCCGCGACCGGTCACTTCCACGATATGATAACCGAAATCCGTTTTCACCACATGAAGTACCCCAAGGTCGCCTTCGAAACAGACCTTGTCAAACTCTGGTACCATCTGTCCCGGTCCAAACTCACCCAGTTCCCCGCCTTGAGCTTTGGATGGACATGCGGAGTTTTGCATTGCAACTTCAGCAAAATCTTTTCCTGATTCAATCTCCGATTTAAGTGCCAAGCACTGTTCTTCACTATCCACTAAAATATGACGTGCACTCGCTTTTATCATACATCACTCCTAAAAATTTTCAAGATTATACAGCATTAATTCATACAAGTGGTATAATACACAAAATTAAACTGAAAGAAAGAAAAGATGGGCCTTTTTGCTGCACCGAAAGATATCCTTAAAAACTTTGTTCAATCAAAGATCACTCCCTTTGTTTTTAAGCTCTCTGATCAACCAATGCGCTTTACCGAGTTGATGAATGCCAATAAGATCTATAATGACGGCATGAATCTCGAGTACAATATGACCGGTTTTCGCATTCGTTTGGCACGTTTATATCTTGTCTTCGTCATTTTACTGTTTTTGATCACCACTCCCCCCTCTATTATCTTTCATTCCTTGTTAGCAAAAATCGATTGTCATGCACTCATCATTCTCTCTATTATAATCACAATCATGCTTTTTTCTACTTTTGCTCTTTTCAAATCATGGTTGATAGAACAGATCTCGAAACAACTCATTATCAAAGCATGGAAAAACCACTTTCCTCATTTTGATTATGACAAGAACAACCAAAAGGTTTCACACATCTATTCGGAAGCCAAAGAGCATGGGATCAAGGACAAAGACCTACAGCATCATATTATTACAGAACTTATCAGCGAGAAATAAACCTAATCATCCAATCCTCCTATAGACCAACTATTTTAGTAGTAAATAGTTGGGTCAATTTCCTGAGTTAAAAATCAAAAATTAAAAAGATTTGTTAATGAAAGCGAATGATAAAATATAGAAAGTTTAATGGAAGTGTGCAGGTTTAAAACCCGCACATGGAAGAAAGAATTTACTATTTACCGATTTTTTCAGCGATAGCAGTAATGTCAGCATCGCTAAGTGCAGCAACTTGACCTTTCATAAGACCTTTCATTGGACCACCATATGAACCGTCTTTATAACCTTTAAGTGCAGCAACGATATCAGCTTTAGCCATCTCAGCGATCACTTTACTTTTACCAAGAGCTTTTTTCTCACCGTTTGCACCGTGACAACCAGCACACTTTGTATATGCGTCAGCCATTGCAGCTGAGCTTAAACCTAGAACTGCAAGTAATACAAGAACTTTTTTCATTATTTTCTCCATAGTTTAGAATGCTTAATTGTATATTGTTAAGATTAATCTGACTTTAGTTTGTAAAAAAAATTAAACTTTAATCTTTAAAAGTATCTATATTTAACATTATTCACATCAGAAGTGAACTAAAGGAAGTGGTAAAAACCATCTTTGTTACGAAGGAAAAAGTCAAAGCCTGAAAAGACTCTGATCTCAGTTGCGGGACATACGAGTATTAATTAGGGTTTGGAGAACCAAATTTATTATGATATTTTCCATGCAAATTGTTTTCAGCATCATTGTTAGGCAAAGAGTGCCCCGGTGCTGTTTGATCACCATTTCCCCATCCATTATTCTGTAAAGATGACGAACCGCTGAGATTCGTTGTCAGCGTCATCGAGCCTAAAGCCACTATTGCTGGCGCTACATAGGCCTTTTTTAAAAGATCACGACGTGACTCATTACAGTCATTTTCAAATACTTTTTCCATGCTTACCCTCATTTCAAAACTTTAGACTAGATTACTTTTGCCTGATTATGGCATAGTATTAATTATATCTGGTTTAAATTAGTTAACCAACAGTAAATGATAGAATTATAATGGCTACAGGGATCACTTTCGCTATACTTATGAAAAACAGAACAGGGTAATATATTTTAGATGACAGCCTTTGCACACGACATACATTACGATATTCCCATTCATGATGACAGCAAACGCCCTGCCTCTACCATCTTTTTAACACCCCTAGACACACCTCAAAGAAGTTTTGCAAATGTTATTTACTATCAGCAAAACCAGGGCCGTGAAGTATCATTGTCCACGGACCACACCTTTGAGTCAAATGTTGATGGCCAACAATGGTGTTTCAGTGTCAAAGACGTCATTGATTTCTTTTGGTCTAAAGGTAGTTTTGTTGTTTCATATCAACTACACACCGAAGGCACTCCTGAACTTCTAAGGTATTGGTTCTTGCATACATTGTGTCCTGTCTTTTTAACGATTGAAGGCATCTTTGAGTTTATTCATGCCGGAGGAGTTGAGATCAATGACCATCGTGTTTTATTTATCGCACCATCCCATGGTGGGAAATCGACTTTGACGGATTATTTCATCCGACAGAACCATACTATGATCAGCGATGACAGAGTAGCGCTTCTTGCCCAGGATGACAAGATCGTCTCTGTCCCCTCTTATCCCTATCATAGGCCTTATCGTAAGATGGAGGATCTGGGCGTTTCGGTGGACAATTTTGCTGCGGGCATACAGGCACTCGATGCCATATATGTCCTCCGGAAAGCACCCAAAGAAGACCCTGTCCATTTTAATATATTGCGAGGACTGGAAAAATACAAAGCCTTGCAATATAACTTTGATTTCAACCTTCCCCTTAACAAAGCACGTTCTTTTGAATTAATTGCTAAAATAGCAAAGGTTATCGACGTGTATTCTATTGATATCCCATGGGATCTGACACGTCTTCACGAAGTCTATGAGGCTATATGTCAGCACCACAAATCACGTATAAAGAGCAGCCATGCTATTTGAAAAACAGATTTCTTTTCCTTCCCATATCATGTTCCAACATTTTGATGACGAAGCTGTTTTGCTTGATATTCAAACACAAGAGCATTATGGACTAAACCCCGTCGGGGCACTTTTTGTGAATATGCTACAGGAGGGAAAAAGTCTACAAGAAACATATACATTGATCTTGCAAGAGTTTGATGTAGGTCCTCAACAGCTTGAACAGGACCTGCTAATGCTCATCAATGAACTGAAAAGTCATCACTTAATTGAGCTCACTTGAGTAAATTCAGCAATGAATTGGAACTACTGTTCGAAGTCTCTCAGATTACGCCCTCACAGAAGAGAATCTCAGAGATTTTTCATGATGGCATCGATGAAACTCTTTTACTTGATCTGGCCATTGCTCATGGTGTACTGCCTTTAGTATACGAAGTGCTCCTTGCAATCAAGGAAATCAAATCAGCACCTGCTATAAAAGATGCAGCTGTAAAAATAGCCAAAAGCAATTTTTTCATCACTGCCCAACTTCTTCAACTCTGCTATAAACTGAAGACATACCACGATATTGAGCTTCTCTCTATAAAAGGTCCAGCCTTAGCCCAACACGCCTATGGAGAGATCAGGCTGCGTCCTTTCAGCGACTTGGACATCCTCGTTCTACCGGGAGACCTTTTAAAAGTCTCAGAAGTGATTCTTGAGATGGGATACTGTTGTGAACACTCCCTTGAAGCACTTCGTAATCCCTATATTTTAGAGCATTTTTCGGATATCTCCTTTGTACATCCGGAAACCGGTCTTGTCATTGAACTCCATTGGAAGCTTTTTGCCTTCTCTTCTGCGATTTTTGGTGACACCCCCACCCTTTTTAAACACAGTTCAAGCCTTTCTTTACAAGGGCTAAAGCTGCGTATTCTTGATCATGAAGAGGAGTTTTTGTATCTATGTATCCATGCAGCCAAACATCGCTTTGAGCGAATAGAATGGATTAATGATCTTAATCGTCTTTTTGATAAATATCACCACATATATGACTGGAAAAGACTATATGCACTTGCCACAGAGGAGAAAGTCCTGAAGATTTATCTTTTAAGTTTACGGCTCCTTCAGGAACTCTACTTACAAAAGATGCCTGATGAGGAAACAAAAAGGCTTCTCAAAAAAAGTTCACTTAACAAACAGTTTCAGGAAGTGATGGAGCAATATACGAAATATTATATCTTAAGACCAAAGAAGAGGGGAATTCGATGGATGGAGTTTTTCTTTGTTCTAAAACTTGATGATACAATATTTCAACAACTACACAGAATTAAAAAACTCTTTTTTCCACTCTACATTGATGATATCCTTTCCCTGGGAAGAGCCGATAATAAACTTGGAATTTCCTACTATATCATACGTTTCAAACGCTATATACACAGACATCTCTTATCTTGATTCAGATCTCGTCAGAATAGCGTCGCATAATATCCTGGATATAGCTGATATCCGATAAAAATAGTTTGATCAATACCGGATCAAAATGCGTTCCCGCATTTACTTCCATGTAGGACAGGGTCTCCTCAAGGCTCCATGCCTCTTTATAGCAACGTCGATGCGACAAAGCATCAAATACATCTGCAATCGCTATGATACGACCATAAATATGAATATCATGTCCCTTAAGCCCTCTTGGATACCCTGTCCCATCAAACTTCTCATGATGTTCATGGGCAACTATTGCGGCAGCTTGAAGTATCGGACGTTTAGAGTTACGCAAGATGCTGTAGCCAATCGATGTATGCGTCTTGATCACTTCAAACTCAGCATCGCTCAAACGTGTCGTCTTCAACAAAACACTATCTGGAATACCTATCTTACCTACGTCATGCAGGGGCGAAGCATATTTCAAGGTAGTGCTCTCAATCTCCCCAAGGCCCGATTTTCTTGCAAGATAATACGCATACTCACTCACACGCTTGACGTGATTTGCTGTCTCCTTGGAGCGGCTTTCAACTACCTCACTGAGTGTTGAGATCACTTCATTCTGGGTATCAAGGACCTCCTTATCGAGATAAAGATTCTCAAAGGCTATCGCGACATTGGAAGAATATATATCGATCAACCCCTTATCGTTGTCCGTTAGTCCCTTACAGCCATCTACATAGATCATATTGATGCTGCCATTACTTGACCTGAAATACCCAATAAAGACTTCATCAAAAAACATCGATTTCTCTTCTTCAAGGACACGATCGAATTTTTCTTTTAGATCATTATCAATGTATTGATTCACCGGTTGATTCTCAAACTGTGAGTACTTACCTGTTCCCGCTAAAACATAAAAACCGTCGCTGGTTTTACTCAGACTTAGCCCATCAACTTTCAAATACAGAGAATCTTCGTCAAGATTCAGAATGGATATCAGTTGGGTAAGTGCACCCTTCGCAAACTCTTGTAAAGAATGTATCTCAAACAGGTTTGACGAAGCATCGATGATCTGCTTTAACCCCTTTCGGTTTTGCTCGATAACCGAACGCTTATGTTCGATATTAATCAGATCCCTATAAGAACGTATCGAGGCGATCACCGTTGTAAAAAGCTTATCAACGGTAAGTTCTGTTTTCTCCTTATAATCATTGATATCCAAAGAAACTATGACATCGCGTTGGGGCGCCTGTCCAGGCTGGCCGGTACGTAGAACGATTCGTACAAGTTTATTATTGAGTTCATTGCGTACATATTCGACAAAATCAAGTCCGGCTGCATCTGTCTCCATTACCACATCAAGCAGTATCAGAGCAATGTCTTCATGTTCGCTCAGGCACTTCCTTGCTTCTGCCGCACTATTCGCATGCACAAGTGCCAGTTCTTTTCCTTCAAAAACAAAGTCTTTCAACACTGCTTTTGTGATGGCATGTACCTCTTCATCATCATCCACAACCAGTATCTTCCAGAATCCATCATAACTTACGCTCGCTTGCTTCTCTTCGGCAAATTCAAACAGTTCTTCACTCATCTTTCCACCTCATTACAGATCACACTTTTCACGCATTCCATCTGCTTTGTATAAAAAAAAGTCCTTGGCCTTTGACTGAATAAACTCACTTACACAATTAAAGACTCTCTCTTTTCCCTCACCCAAGACAATCACGTGGCGGTTTGAAGAGAGGCTCTCCAATCGCTTGTCTTGCGAACTGATCATATCGAAAATCTTGTTGGCACTTTCAGGCTTCACTACAGGATCTTTATCTCCTTGTATGATCAAGGTAGGTGTTGTAATCAAAGGTAGTGCCAACTGACACTCTTGCATCAATAAACGCAACTGATCCAAAGACTTGATGTAATTTCGTTTGTAATTGAAATCCGGAAACTCCGATTCACCTTCAACATACTCCAAGTCCGCTTTAAAAAGTGCTAAAAAATCATTCAGTTTATTAAGTGTCGGGACGACATAATTGACACGGATATCCTGAAGCTCCAAAGCCGCATTGATCACAATTAGTCCATCAACCCTATTACGCTTTCTCGCCGTTGCCATTATGGCTAATAGTCCTCCTGTCGAGAACCCTGCAACAAAAAGTTTCTTACTTACCTGCCGCAAAGCGGCAAAACCGCGATTAAAGCTATCGTACCAACCTTCCCAGGTACTGTCACGAAGGTCTTCGCTTACGGTACCATGCCCCTGTAAACGGACCCCATAGACATTCATCCCCTGTTCATGCAGATGATATGCCAGCTCTTTGATCTCCGAAGGAGAGGATGTATAACCGTGAGATAAGACGACGCCTACACAAAAATCGGGGTTATATAAGATAAACGGCTCACCGATCTCCTTTGGCTTTGACAGAAGCACTGAATAAAACTTATTGTAGGTCTGTTTATAAATCTTCTTATCCTGATTGTAAATAAGATAGAACACCTCTTCTTTAATCTTGTGAGAGCTCTTATTCAGATTATCCTGTACACTTTGCGTCACATTATTGAATAAGGAGATCTCATTTAAGATGACCTTTAAAGTGTTGCGAATACGAATCGTATGGAACTCATGTTCTTGCTCAAACACCCCTTTATTAATCCTATACAGTTCATCTTCAACATGTGCTAAGACATGTTGCTCCAAGGCCAGACCCAATGCACTTTCAAACCAGGGGTCTTTCTCATCCGTAAGCAGCTTGTAGAGCTCATCCCTGATACTATGGTGGACATGATAGGTCTTCAACGCCATGACATCCCTTGCGGCCAAGAAAATAGCCCTTTTCAACTCATGTAACCCAATATATTCTTCACAATAATGGGCCAATACCAGCGCAAAGATATGATCAAAATTGATCAAGGTGTTTTTATAGACTGCATCCATGAACTGTGTTGTCAGATCATGACGACAGTATCCGATCAGGTCTTTATCCGAGATCGTTCCTTCCTTATCTGTTTGACACCGCATTTCATCTCTCGCCTTATAGATGTATGTCAGGATATCCACAGGTTTATCGAATCGTACATGTATTTCCGAATTAAGCAAGATATTGCCTTCGATCTCCAGCTCTTCCTTAATACGTTCATCGATATGCTCAACCACCTTGTTCCCAATGCTCATCATAGGGTTCATCCCGGGACGAATTGGCGTATAGGTGATATTAACCGGGACTACGACTGTACTGCGATAAGAGACACGTTCATTTGGCTTGATAAAATACTTCTCACGCATCTGTCTTACCTTGATGACATCACCTGCCTGTTGGGCTCTTTTATACTCCTGTTTTAGTAATTCACTTTCTATTGCCAATACGGCTGAGCCCGTATGAACCGGACTGGTACCGTCTAGGAAGTCTAGAATGAACTCATTGTTTTTGATAATCTTCTTATTTTTAACCATCGCCCCTTCAGGGTAAATGATCCAATTCTCCCGACCTGTCATAAGATCACCAAGAATGATCTCATTTCTATGTTCTGCATTGGTAGAAAGTGTTCCGACCCTATTTAAAAACTTTCCAAAGTATCCGACAAAGATAGAGTGATCTGCGAGTGAACGCACACCCATCTGAGAGTGTGAAAAAATAATATAGGGCATAACGAAGGTCTCAAAACGGGTAAAATGATTTGCCACAAAAAGAGTGGGAGCATCATGAAGCAGGTTCTCTTCTCCATGCACATGAATATTTGTTTCGAGTATTGACTCTACCATGCGAATTAAATAATTGCTGGAACTATAGAGTAAATTACTCATACTATATTCTCCCTCCTCTTTATGCTCGTTTCAAATAGTCTTTCGTCGTAAACTCATCTACCAGGACAGCTTCTTCTTTGACTCTCCTAGCCTCATGCAACAATTCATGTTCAGCCTCACTGATTACACCTGCCTTTAAGGCATCATCATAAAGGTTCGAGCCTTTTTGCAGCCTACCTGCACGCAGCTCTTTTTTGATCTTATGTACGATACTATCTGCCTTTCTTGACAGCTTGAAGGCATGTTCAAGCCTTCCTATGGCTTGGTCTACGTCTTCACTTAAATAGATCCCCTCTGTCAAGCGCTCTCTGTCATTTCCATCGACAGTGATTTTTGAAGCCAGGGTTTTAGAATAAAAATCACGCGGTGCTTTGCTGATAGCATTAAGACGCATATACCATGCAATTGGATAGGCGAAGAAAAGACCTACCAGTGAACGATCGATATTTTGACTGATCTCCTCATATGCGACTTGGATCTGATGCAAGGCATACTCTCCAATCCATCTGACATAGATTTCATCCTCTTTTTGCTTCCCTTCTGCCTCAAATCGTTTGAGTGTCGCCGTAAGAAGATACATCCAGGAGAGGATATCGCCAAAACGTGCGGTAATTTTCTCTTTTTGCTTTAGACTACCCCCATAATATCCCATAACAAAGTCTGTCAGGAAAGCAAACGTTGCAGAAGACCATGCCAGTTTTCGTTCATATTTTGCTATCAGCGACGAACGCGATGAGATATGTAGATATCCTCTACTCAAGCTTAGAAGTATCATTCTGACCATATTTCTCAGTGTAAACCCGATATGTTTAAAAAAGTTTTCATCAAAGGCATTCACATCGCCCTCTTCAAGAGCCTCGATCTCCTTATATGCATAGGGATGACATCTGATAACGCCCTGACCGAACTGAATGAGTGTACGCGTCATTATATTTGCACCTTCTACCGTAATGGCGATCGGTGCTCCCAAATACGCATGGGCGATCAAGTTCTTTTTACCTAATGAGATTGCTGCTCCACCCAGGATATCCATCGAATGCGTCATGATCTCTCTAAACTTCTCCGTAGAGTGATATTTCATCACCGCATTGATAACTGCAGGTTTTTTACCCTCATCGATTGCACCAATGGTAAACTTCCTCGCTGCATCCATCATATAGGTAAACCCTGCTATCCTGGCAAGTTCAATTTCAATCCCTTCGAATTTGGAAATCGAGATACCAAACTGTTCTCTCACTTCGGCATAAGCACCTGCGACACGTGCTCCAAGCTTAGCTCCACCCGTACTTGTAGACGGGAGTGAAATACCGCGGCCTACAGCAAGAGATTCCATAAGCATCATCCAACCCTTGCCGATCCCCTTTTCTCCTCCGATGACATCATCGATACTGATGATGACATCCTTACCACTGATTGGGGAGTTGATAAACGGCACGCCCAAAGGATCATGTTGACGTCCCTGCTTCACCCCTTTGAGTTTTGCATCTACCAGTGCACAGGTTATTCCCAGGTCCTCCCCCCTTTCCAACACATTGTTTGGATCGCGTAGCGTAAATGCAAGTCCGATCACGGTTGCAATGGAACCTAAAGTGATATAGCGCTTATCAAACTGCAGTCGTATCTTGACATTCCCATCCTCATCTTCAAAGACTTCACCATACGAACGTATCGATGTTGCATCTGAACCGGCCATCGGTTCTGTCAATGCGAAGCAAGGGATATCCCTGCCGTCTGCCAGTCTTGGTAGATAATGCTCTTTTTGCGCAGTTGTCCCATAATGCATCAACAGCTCCGCCGGCCCAAGAGAGTTAGGGACCATCGTGGAGATCGCAAGCACTTGGGAACGTGAAGCCATCTTTTGTATTACTGCCGAATGCCCCAATGCTGAAAAGCCCAATCCTCCATAAGATTTTGGGATAATCATTCCAAAGAATTTCTCATCTTTGAGGTACTGCCACACCTCTTTTGACAGATCACGTTTTTGAAACACTTCCCAGTCATCTGTCATTTGACATACCGTATCAACCTTTGTATCCAGAAACTCCTTCTCTTCAGATGTCAATGCAGGATATTTCTCCTTGAATATATTCGAAAAGTTCGGTTTTCCAGAGAAGAACTCCCCATCCACCCATATCGTACCTGCTCGTAATGCTGTTTTTTCCGTGTTCGAGATACTTGGCATCAATTTCAACTTATTGATAAGACCGACCAAATGCTTGGAGATGAGATTACGGCGTATCTCAGGTACCAATAATACGAGGTTTATCGGCACGTATATCAACCAAAACACCGCTCCGGGATCACAAGAAATATAAATAATCACTGCTAAGAGTGCTGCCCAATAAACAGCCTTTGTCCCAACAAACCATAAACCTAACAATAAAAGTACTAACCCTAGTAAAATATAATCCATGTTTATCCTTTATAAAAAGTTTGGCCATTTTTAGCCATAACAACAAGAAGTTTTGCCGGTGCAAAGCGGAGACCATAATTTTTGGATAATGATTCGAGTGTGATAACGATATTTTCTATACCAAGGGAGTCCGCATAACGTAACAAGCCTCCCCTAAAAGGAGGGAACCCCGTACCCATAATCATCGCCATATCCAAATATTGAGCACTTTGAACGATACCTTCTTCCAAACACATTGCTGCTTCATTCACCATTATCAGCATCGCTCTATCGATTATCTCCTGTTTATCAAACTGACGCTTGGAGAACACAAGGTTCTTGACCGCATCGTTCACCACACGTTTTTTCGCTTCGTGAATATAAAAACCTTTGCCGGATTTTTTGCCTAAGAGCTGCATCTGTTGATATACCCTATCTAATATAGGTGATACCTTCATACGTTCTCCATAAGCCTCTTCAAGTACCTTCGCCACCTTATAACCGACATCAAGTCCTACTTCATCAGCCAGAACAAATGGGCCCATGGGCATACCGAAATCAGCAATGATATTATCCATACGTTCAAAGTCCGCACCCTCTTCGAACATACGAACGGCTTCATTGATATATGGCAACAAAATACGATTAACCAGAAAACCTGCACAATCACCTACGACGATCGGTGTTTTTCCGGCTTCTTTTGCCAAAGCCACAACGGTAGCAATCGTTTTATCCGATGTCTTTTTGCCGGGGATGATCTCCACAAGGGGCATTCTTGGTACCGGGTTAAAAAAATGCATTCCTATAAAACGTTGCGGATGCTGCATCTTCTCGCTTAGCATTGTGATGGACAGGGAAGATGTATTCGATGCGATTATCGCCTTCTCATCCATGCGTGCTTCCAATTCAGTATACAGTTCCTGTTTGGCTTCTTTATTCTCGACAATTGCTTCTAGGGCGAGATCGGTATGTTTAAACCCGTCAAACTCCGTTGTATAAGAGATATGTGCCAGCTTCTGTCCCACCTCTTCCTTGGTGAGCCGATGACGCTTTATAAACCCGTCATACACCTTGGCAATACTTTGCATCGCTGCACCTGCCTGCTCATAGCGACGTAGTTTCATTCTGACCAATTTGTCGATCTTCGAGAACTGAAAGACCATGCCTGAACCCATAACCCCTGCACCGATGACATTAACCATATTGATCGGTGTCGGATTTACCTTGCGTTTGACGCCTGCCTCTTTATTAAGGGCTTCAGAGGTATAAAAAAGTCCAATAAGGTTTTTACTGATATCTGTTATGGCCAACTTACAAAAAGCTCTGGCTTCAAATTCCAACCCTTCTTCGACCTCTTTGTTCAAAGTCTTCTCAATAAGGTCCAAAATAGCAAGGGGAGCGGGATATTTACCCTTTGTCATCTTCATCACATTTTTACGGGCATATGAGAAGACAACAGAAGGAAGATATTTTTCCATAAAAGAGTTCTTCTTGCGTTTAGCCAAGATCTTTTTGGGATCATTTAAAATTGTTTCGACAAAAGCTTTCTCTTTAAATTCCAGATACCCTTTTGGGACACAGGCATCCACTACACCCAGTTTTTCCGCCTTTTTACCGTTTAAGATCTTCCCACCCAGAATTAATTCCAGGGCCTTTGAAAGCCCCGTTAGACGTCGCAAGCGCTGTGTACCTCCAAATCCGGGTAAAACACCAAGATTCACTTCTGGAAGGCCAATTTTCGTTTTTGTGTTTTCGGTAGCCAATCGATAGCTACAACACAGGGCCAGTTCCAGACCACCGCCCAAACAGGCACCATCAATGATCGCAAGGGTCGGGAATGGTAAAGCAGAGATTTTTGAAAGTATTTTCTGACCTTCACGCACCAGTTCATACGCCTCGTCTTCATCCCGCAAGGTCTCTATTTCTGAGATATCCGCACCTGCAATAAATATCCCCTCCTTGGCCGAGGTTATTTTCAGCAGTTTGATATCCTGCATGGTTTTTAGTTTATCGAGCTTTTCATCCAAAGTACGTAAGACATCTGACGAGAGGACATTAACCGTCGAATCTTCAAGGTCCAGACAGAGTGTGGCAATATTATCCTCTATAGAAAAATCAAACACTTTCATTATTCCACCTCCAAGACTAGTGATGCACCCTGGCCGCCGCCGATACACAGTGTTGCCAAGCCTCTGTTCTTGCCGCGTCGTCGCAGTTCTTTAAGGGTATGGATCACTAAACGTGTACCTGTCATTCCTACGGGGTGTCCAAGAGCCACTGCACCACCGTTGACATTCAATAATGTTGTATCAATGCTGCCCAGGGCTTTAGAGCGTCCAAAATGCTCCTGTGCATAAGCATCGGATTCAAATGCCTTGATATTGGCCAATGCCTGAACAGCAAAGGCCTCATTCATCTCGATAAGATCAAAATCTTTCATACCTAACCTCGTCTGTTTAAACAGTTTTGCCGTCGCATAGGCAGGCCCCATCCCCATGCGCTTTGGTTCTAATCCGGCATAGGCATAATGACTCATATAGCCCAAAGGATCCAGGCCCATCTTTTTCGCTTTTGATTCACTCATCAGGACGACTGCCGCCGCTGCATCTGAAATCTGAGAAGAGTTTCCTGCAGTGACCGTACCGTTTTTGCGATCAAAGAAAGGACGCAATTTACCCAAAGCTTTCATATTCTGTCCAAACCGTACACCATCATCATCTTCCATCACGAGACCTTTTTTCAGATCATAGACCACCGGGGCGATCTCTTCTTTGAATATTCCGGCCTTGATTGCGGCCTCCGCACGTTTATGGCTTTGGAGTGCAAAAGCATCTTGTTCTTCTCTATCAATTCCAAAATCCTGCGCCAAGACTTCAGCCGTTGAACCCATCATCAGACCTGAGACCGGATCACGCAACCCCTGCAACAGGCCGACAATAGGTTTTAAGTAGCGTGGTCTAAAATGGCTCAGAGTATACAGTTTTTCAGATAGGCTTTTCGCCTTGAACAAAGCAGCAAACAACTCCGTCATCTTCTCACCGTAGAGCAAGGGGACATTAGACATGGACTCAACTCCCCCGCTTAAGAATATCTCTCCATCACCGGAAAATATTTTCGACGCCGCAGATGTGATCGACTCCATCCCCGAGGCACAATTACGATGCACCGTATATGCTATTGTAGAATCAGGAAAACCCGCTTCCAAGGAAATGACGCGAGCAACATTTGCCGCATGCCCGGGTTGGGAGACATTCCCGATAATGATTTCATCATAATCCTCAAAAGGAATGCCTACACGAAGTGCCAATTCCTGAACGATATGGGCACCCAACTTTTCTGCTTGAAACCCTTGAAACTTTCCACCCGCCTTGGCAATGGGGGTACGAAGACCATCGATAATCGCAATCCGTTCTTTCATTGTGCACTCCTATAAAAATTTTCTATCTCTAATTGATATCTCTTTTCTACATTACTGCGAGAGACCTTCATCGAAGGAGTCAAGATCCCGCTCTCAATACTCACCTCATCCGTTATAATGTGATATTTCTGTATCTGTTCCCAGTCGTTGAGTTTTTCATTCACTTTTTTGATGATATTCAGTACTATCGCCTGTATACGACGATGGGAGACCAGTTCTTCAAAAGGAAGGTCGCTCAGTCCCTTCCTTTGCGCAAACTCTTTTAACAAAACCTCATCCATGAAGATCAAGGCACATACAAAAGGACGATTATCCGCGATAACCACAGCGTAATCGATCCATTTATTTGCAGTGATCTTTTGTTCCATAGCAATTGCACTGACATATTTTCCCGTAGATGTTTTAAAAAGCTCCTTCTTACGAGACAGAATAGAGATATACCCTTCAGAATCGATTTCAGCCAGATCACCGGTATGAAACCACCCATCTTCATCCATGACTTCTTTCGTCTTTTGGGGCTGTTTGTGATACCCCAGCATCAAAGAGTCTCCCCTCATCAAGAGTTCAGAATCCTCTGCCAATTTCACTTCTACATGGGAGAATTTCTTACCACAACTACCGATTCTGTTGTTTTTTGAAGTATTTACACAGATCACCGGTGAAGTCTCCGTCAGGCCGTAACCCTGATATAGGGGAATACCGATATTATGGAAGAACGTATAGACCTGCATCGACAAAGGTGCCCCGCCGGTAATAAGATATTTCAATTCGCCTCCAAGAGCCTCTAGCAACTTGCTATAGACGAGTTTTGCAAACAACCGATCAATAAAGTTCTGTTTAGGAATATTTGGGTCTTTATGATTGGCCCTGTAAAAAGCAGCCTGCGCTATAAGCCACTTGATCCCTTTTGCCTGTGCTGCATTTTCATGCATCTTGGTATATATCTTGTCTAAAAGCCTAGGTACGACTGTCATCACCTGCGGTTTAATCTCTTTTAAAAGATTGGCTACGTTCTTGACATCATCAGCGAAGAAGACAGAGATACCTGAAGTAAGGTAATAAGACATCACCATACGTTCAAAGATATGTGCCAAGGGTAAAAAGCTGAGTGCCTTATAATCAGGATGGAGATCAAAACCCTCACGTGTATCTTTGATCTGGGTGATCAGATTTTTATGTGAAAGTTCCACTCCTTTTGGTACGCCGGTAGAACCGCT
>JBFEXS010000022.1:0-24749 GCA_041562555.1 Sulfurimonadaceae bacterium | reverse complement strand
CAAGCCCATCCCTCCTATACTCGAAGCCCGTATGGAGTTTGATGGTTACACGATAGTCCGTGGGCTTAGTGCCAGCAGCCGCAGTCATGTCTATTTAGCCATTGATAATGAGAGTAAAAGTTCCGTAGTGATCAAAACCCCATCTATTGACCTGCAGGATGACAAGGCATATCTTGAACGTTTCATGATGGAAGAGTGGATTGCCATACGGCTGAACTCGTCTTACGTTGCAAAATCCTATATGCAGACACGTAAACGCAACTTTCTCTATACCGTCACAGAATATATTGAAGGCCAGACCCTCAGACAATGGATGATCGACAATCCTCGCCCGAGTCTTGAGACTGTCAGGGATATTGCAGAACAGATCGCACGGGGACTGCTGGCCTTTCACCGTCAGGAGATGATCCATCAAGACCTGCGACCCGAAAACATCTTGATCGATACCACCGGCAGTGTAAAGATCATTGATTTTGGATCAACCCGTGTCGAGGGGATCATGGATATCAATACAGGTATTCATCAGGAGAACCTTTTGGGGACAGCACTTTACTCTGCACCGGAATATTTTTTGGGTGAGGTCGGAAGTGCTAAATCTGATCTCTTTTCCCTTGGGGTTATCGTATATGAGATGCTCTCTTCCGAACTTCCCTATGGTGTACAAGTTGCACGCTGTACAAGCAAGGCTGCTCAAAAGAAACTGCATTATGCCAGTCTGGACAGAGAAGAGTTCAGCATCCCGCTATGGGTCGATGAAACACTCAGAAAAGCCCTGGCGGTTGAACCCTATAAACGCTACAGCGAACTGTCTGAATTCATTTATGACCTGCGCCATCCTAACAAAAGCTTCGTGAACAAGCACAAGGCCCCTCTGGTGGAAAGACATCCCGTGATCGTCTGGAAAGGGATCTCTTTTATCCTGTTTATCATTATCCTTATACTTTTAAACCGATAATTTTATTGGATACATATCCTGTCTACCATGCTTTTACCTCTTTATAGAAGTTTTTCCTCATCTAATCAAGAAAGTTGGAAGGGAAAATGCTTATAAAGCCTATATAATTGTATAAGTATTCTTGCAAAGGAAGTATGTGGCTGAACACGAAGAAGAGATCGTAATCATTGAAGAAGAAGAAGCTGCCGGACTTGACAGCTCCTTAGATGATCGATTCAACGAAAAAGATGACAGTGACCATACCCCTTCGAAGAAAAAACTTCTTTTTATCATCATCGGGTCTGTTGTACTTCTGCTTACCATCCTTCTGCTTGTACTTTTGATGCCGGACGACAAGACGGCCTTCCAAAAAGAGATCGAGATATCCCAAGAACAGACCACGGAGGAAGAGACGGAGAAGATCTCTCCATCTGAGCTTGAGAATATGATTAAAAGAGCCAATGTACTTTACGAGCAAGGGCACAAAGACGATGCCTTGAAGCTGTACGAAAAGATCGCCAGCTACAGCGAATCCATCTCCTATTACAACCTAGGTGTTGCTCAACTCAAAGACAAACAATATACCAAGGCGATAGAGAGTTTTGAACTCGCAATCAGAAACAATCAAAACCTCTGTGTCAGTGCTTTAAATGCTGCTGTCGCTTCCCTGGAGATGGGCAATCAAAAGCAGTTTGAATATTACATCAACAAAGCACAGGCCTATCTTCCCAATGAAGCCGCCTCACCTATGTACTCCTATTATTATGCATTGATCAGTTTTTATCAAGAGAACTATTTAGAAGCCCTTTCACCTCTCTCCCATCGAAGTTCGCCGCACTACTCCGCTATCCAGGATCAACTTCATTCCAAGATCAGTACCCTCTTCTCTTCGTATCACAATGCAATTGCTGATCTTGAACGGGAATATCATGATGAAAATGCGCTCTCACTTGGACTGCTCTATGCCAATCTTGGAGATCTTGTACTTGCGAAGAAGTATCTTCGTTCCGCTATTCAACAAGGGATCGAGCCAAGTAAATCCCAACTCGCCCTTGCACTTGTCAATCTGAAGTCAGGCCAGATCGATTCAGCAAGTAATCTCATCGATAATATCACTGCCATGTATCCCGATGAAGTATATTCCCATTTTCCTATCGAGACCTTTTTAAAGGCTTCTTTGTTTGATGTAAATTTGGCACAGAAGAACTTCCATGACAACATCATCCACAATCAAAACACCATATACCAGATTCTCTTCTATTTTGCCCCATTTAAGATCTTCAATGCCAATAAAAGCATCTCCTATATACGCAAGGGCAATGCAAATATCGCCATAGACAATATCAGTAGTGCCAGTACCCAGCTAAGTGAAGGTGCTACACTCTCTAATGTCAATATGAATATCGCCCAATCCATACAGATGGCACTGAATTTTCAGCTGCAAGAAGCGAATTCACGTCTGAAGAAGATGGTAGGGCTTTACCCTCGTCACTCCATCGTACATTACAACCTTGCCTTGACCCATGCCCAACTCGGCGAAATAGCACTGGCACATAAACACTTCATACAGTCCTATCATCTGGATGCCAAAAACTACCTATCCGGTATCTTCGCGATGATGACAGCACAACTGATCAATCAAGAACATGAAAAGTTCGGTCAGATCATTAAAGAGGACCTTGCTTTCGAGCCGAAAACGGAAGAGTTTGACTTTTATCGGACATTATTGCACTTTAAAGAGGCTAATTTTCCTGCGACCTACCAATGGATGGAAAACACTAAGAAGGAGACACCATTATATCTTGCCTTCGACACCCTGATTGCTATGAGCATGAACAAGACGGAGATGGCACAGGAGTACAGTCAAAAACTGACACGGCTTCTTCCGAATGATATTCTTCCTCACCTGCTCTTTATCGACACACATTATGCCGATCTGGAGAACAAGCTTTTTGCCCGTAAAGCCCTCACCCATCTTAAACGACAAGATTTCCATATGGATGACTACTACTACGGTCCGTTCATCACCAAATATCTTTATACCCAATATAAACAGATCACAGGCTCTCTCTATCCTCTCAGGGAGGAACTCAAGAAAAGACTTGTCACTGAGAAGAAAAACCTTCCGAGTGTACTTCAGTCTCTGGCACTCGTGAATATCTATACCCAAAACTTTGAAGAAGCCTATACTCTCTATAACGAGTTGATCGATCAACATAAACAACAGGATTCACACACACTCTTTTTAGCAGCGATTGCAGCGACAGGTGCAAAACACTCTGCCAATGCCATTGCCCTGCTGGAACTGGCCAAACGTAAAAACCCAAACCATAAAGAGAGCCGCTATGCCCTTGGTCTTCTCTATCTTCAGACCCAGAACAATCCTGGTGCTGTCGTTTCATTCAGACATATGCAGGAGAACAACTTTCATTCCCAGTTCTTCAACTTCAGAATAAGACCGGAACAATAAATTTCTATTCGTTTTTTTGCTTACTTTTACGGAGTTGTCTGACAAAATACAGGCTTGCACGCCCCACACCAAAACACAGGTAAGCCAGAATTAGTATCGAAAGTGATTCAATAGGATAGATAAATATCAGTGAAGCCGCTATGACCAAAGCAACCAGCACTTTGATGAAGTTGGCCTTTTGCAGGTCCATTTTCTTGAAACTTGGAAAACGTATATTACTTACCATCAGGATCGCTACAAGCAGCGTCATGATCAACAATGGGGTATATATAGTCAGTGTATATTTTTCATACAGCAAGATCAGTATAGAGATAAAAACGGCAGCTGTGGGAATGGGTACACCGATAAATACAGATGGCTCGATCTCCAAAGTAGTGACATTGAAACGTGCCAGACGGATAGCACCGAAAACGACATAAAGTCCACTCACTACCATCCCAAAGCGTCCAAAGTCCACACCGCAATACTGGTATAAAAGCATCGCAGGTGCTACACCGAAAGAGACAATATCCGCCAGAGAATCAAATTCCAGTCCAAACTTAGACGTACTATTCGTCAAACGTGCGACGCGACCGTCTAAGCCGTCAAAAATCAGTGCTAAAAGGATCAGCCATGCAGCATAATCAAACTTTCCAGACGCACTCATAATGAGGCTCATCATCCCCGAGAAGATCCCTCCTGCCGTAAAGAGATTAGGCAGTACATAGATAAGCTGTCTAGGCTGTTTCACTGAAGAAACCTACTACCGATTCTCCGGCTCTGAGCGTCATCCCTTCTTTGATAGCAACGCGTGAATTCGTTGGAAGATAGATCGATGTTTTTCCGTTAAGCATAAATCCATAACGCTGGTTTTGCAGGAGTTCGCCCTCTACATTAAAACGTAAGGGTCGTGCCCATGAGCCAAGAGTATGACGCATCAACACATCTCCCCTATTGGAGGAAAAACGTATATCTGCATACTCATTCAGGTTTTCATGGGCTGAATTTAGTCGCAACATCGCTCCACGCTGAAGATGATCTATCGACATGTGCCCGTCGATCGGCGCACGCAAGACAGCCGTATCAATATACCCCGACTCGACGATAATTTCATATCCGGGTTTACCGTCTATAGGTGATTTATCCATAGAGATGATTTCTCTTACACGTCCGTCCACAGCAGATAGTATTGAACCCTCTTGGGCATAATTGGAAACACGTTCAGGATTGCGATGAATATAAAGTAAAAATACAAAAACAAGTAGAAGAATGAAAGTAAAAAGTTGAAAGCCTATAGAAAGTAAAAGAAGAAGTGTAAATATCCCGAAAGGAACAAGGATATCCCAACCCTGCCGTGATATGACAAAGGTATCTGAACGTGAGGTCACGCCTTCTCACCTTCATTAGACTCACTGACTTCAGCTGTTTCCAATTCATCTTCTTCAGGCATGGATTGCAGACGGCTCTCTAAGCCGTTCTCTCTTTCAAAATCTGAGATAACCTTACGTACTTCATCCCCGTCGATCGTCTCTTTTTCAAATAAAGACGTAACCATCGTCTCGATCGCTCCCTTATAGATATTTAAAGAAGCAATAACATCATCATAATGTACCTTGAGCTCGGATTTGATATGCTGATCCATATCTTCCGCCATTTTTTCACTGTATTCACGGGCGGAACCTATACCCCCGCCCAAAAATGAAGAACGCTGTTTTTCAAGTACCATCAAACCGGCCACATCACTCATACCGTAGACTTGGACCATGTTCTTGATAATATCCGTGGCACGTTCAAGGTCGTTGGAAGCACCGGTAGATATCTCACCGATAAACACCTCTTCCGCAGCACGTCCACCCAGAAGGACATCTACTTCTGCCATCAGCTCATGCTTCTGCGCCAAATATTTGTTCTCTTCCGGTGTATTCAGTGTATATCCAAGTGCTGCCAGACCACGTGGGATAATGGAGACTTTGGAAACACGTTTCGCACCTTTCGTGATCTCTGCAAGAAGTGCATGCCCACATTCATGATAGGCAACAATTCTTTTCTCTTTTGGATCAATGCGACGGCTCTTCTTGGAAAGACCTGCAATAGCGCGCTCGACAGACTCCAAAAGGTCTTCCTGTCGAACCGTACTTTGCTTCTTACGACCGGCCAGCAATGCTGCTTCATTGATAATATTGGCAAGGTCTGCCCCGGCAAGACCGGCTGTCAGACGTGCCAACTCTTCAAGGTCTGCACTCGGATCCAGTTTGATACCTTTGACATGTACGTTCAGGATCTGTTTACGCCCTTCAAAGTCCGGTTTGTCAACCAATACCTGTCTATCAAAACGTCCCGGACGCATTAATGCCGGATCAAGGATCTCCGGACGGTTCGTCGCTGCAAGGATGATGATAGGTGTGTCTGTACCGAATCCGTCCATCTCGGCAAGGAGCTGGTTGAGTGTCTGCTCACGTTCATCATTTCCACCCATGTTCCCATTAGCAGCACGGGATTTACCGATAGCATCGATCTCATCGATAAAGATGATAGAAGGGGCATCTTTTTTTGCCTGTTCAAAAAGATCACGTACACGTGCAGCACCGACCCCGACAAACATCTCAATAAAACTTGAACCAGATACGGAGAAAAACGGGACGTCAGCCTCACCAGCAACAGCCTTCGCCAATAGTGTCTTACCGGTACCCGGGCTTCCGACCAAGAGCACACCCTTAGGGATCTTTGCTCCCAATTCAATATACTGATGAGGGTATTTTAAAAAGTCAACGATCTCTTTGACTTCTTCCTTTGCTTCGTCCGCACCGGCTACGTCATCAAATTTTGTCTTTGGTTTTTCCGAATTGACCAGTTTTTTGGAGTTGCCCATACCTAGGATACCGCCACCCATCGACTTTTGCATACGACCGGCAAAGAACATCCAAATCGCCAAGATAATGAAAAATGGCAATAACCATCCAAACATCTCTGTAAACCAATTCGACTCTGAAAAACCTTTATAGGCAATCTTCTTCTCATCCAAAAGCTTGATCAGTTCAGGATCCTGGTGCACCAAGCGTGCCGTATAGACGATACGTCGGTCACCTTCGACAGAGATCCCGCGGATAAAGTTCTGTCCGATCTGTACTTCGTTTACAGAATTTGTTTTGATGAACTCTTTAAGCTGTGAATAGCTTACTTCCTTGTTTTTAACAGCACCTTGACTCATCTGGGAACCCAACGCTGAGTTCTCATCTCCTATCAAGGTCTTAAAGACGAGGATAATGACCACTGAAAAAATGGCAAAGGTCAATAAAGGGTTTTGATTAAAAAAATTATTGTTTTTATCGTTTTTAGGTTCTTTCATTATTTCTCCATAACTAAACTAATCCACTCTCCATCACAAATGCGCTCCACACATTGCATATCAGAGAACTTTTTTTGTACTTTTTCTTCATATTTGTCCAAGATCCCGGATAGGATCAATTTAGACTTTGTCGCCTTTTTAAGATCATTCGCAATAAAGATAAGCACATCTGCTACAATATTGGCGATGACTACGTCGTATTGTCTGTCTGGGTCACCGATAGAGCCTTCCCAGATCCTTCTGTAACTGCTCTCGTTTAACTCAAAATTCTCTTTCGCATTGTTGACAGATACGATATCTGTATCACACAGGTCGACATCTGCACCCAATTTAGCTGCAGCAAGAGCCAAGATCCCGGATCCGCATCCGACATCGACAACTTCCATCCCCTTGTCTACATGAGTGGATATAGCTTTAAGACACGAAGCCGTAGTCGGGTGGTGTCCTGTACCAAAAGCCAAGGCTGGATCGATCTTGATATTGATCAAATCTGCAGAAGGGTCATCCCAGGTCGGATGGATATAAAACTTTCCAACCTGGATCGGCTTGATACCCTCTTGGTATTTACTGATCCAGTCTTCATTTTTCTTCTCCAGAAGCTCTGTATGGACACTCAGTTCCTCACCCAAAGCCTCGCCAAGTGCTTCACAAAACTGTTCAACCCCCCATGCCAGAGTCTCAAGCTCATCCTCACTACGTACGATCAAAGAACCTTCCAGTTCTTCGTATCCGACAGATACCGAAGCATCTAAAAAATCACTAAAATGCCCTATATGAGCAGATGGGGTGATAATCAATTCATGGTAGGTATCTTGCACTATCCTTCAATACCCATTACTGCTGCAAGTTTTTCTTTGAGTACCTGTGGTGTAAACGGTTTAACGATATAATTGTTAACACCTGCTTTCAAAGCAGTGATCACCTCTGCCTTACCACCTTCAGTCGTAACCATAATGATCGGAAGATCAGAAAATCTTTCATCAGCACGTACCTTTTTTACAAGCTCAAGACCATTCATCTCAGGCATGTTCCAGTCAGTAATCAACATCCCGGTATCTGGATTACTATCCAGAACAGCCCATCCCTGAACACCATCTTCACCCTCTAAAACATCTTTATAACCTAATCTGGCCAAAGTGTTTTTGATAATACGGCGCATTGTTGAACTATCATCTACTACAACTAATTTCAATATTTATCCTTGCAAGATTTAAAATATATTACTCTAATAATAACTTATTCTACTTTGAGCGAACTTTAAAAACATTTTTAAGGTCGATCGTACCCTCATAAAAGGCTTTTCCGATGATAACACCGGAAACATTTCCCGCTTTTTCAAGCGCCTCGATATCACGTTCATCACGAACACCTCCACTGGCAATGGTCGGTACACCGGAAGCCTCAGCGATGGACTGGGTGAACTCTACATTGACACCACCTAGAGTCCCATCTCGTCCGACATCCGTACAGATGATCGCTTCAACCCCTGCCTTTGCAAACTCTTTGGCCAATTCCGTCGCCTTCATCTCTGAAGTCTCTGCCCATCCTTCTACTGCCACATAACCGTCTATCGCATCGATACCCACAGCGATAGGATATTTTTTTGCCATATCCTTGACGAACTGAGGGTTGGTGACTGCAATGGAACCAAGGATCAATCTATCGATCCCCAGATCCAAATACATCTTGATCGTCTCTTCATCACGAATCCCGCCGCCAAGTTCGAGTTTCATATTACAGTTTTCACGAATAAGGCGGATCTGTTCCAGGTTCTTCGGTTCTCCTGCAAAAGCCCCGTTCAGGTCAACCAAGTGCGTCCATTCCGAGCCCATCTCCTCAAAGGTCTTTACCAGTTGCCATGGCTCATCCGAATAGATCTTCGCCGAGTCCATCAGACCTTTTGTCAAACGTACTGCTTTTCCATCTTTTAAATCAATCGCGGGTAATAAATCCATCCCTGTCTATCCTTCTTTATCAAATCTTTATATATTTATGAAATTTTTTAATATCGTCAAACCGTTTTTATGGCTCTTCTCCGGGTGAGGCTGTATTCCCAAGACATTCTCATTTTGTACCGATGATGCGAATCGATACCCATATTCTGTCTCCCCGATCACATTCCTTTCATCATCACACTGAGCGTGAAAAGAGTGCACGAAATAGAGGTAATGTTCCTGATCCATCCCCTCAAACAGAGGATGTTCCTTTGTAAACATCCTGTTCCAGCCCATATGAGGGACCTTTAGATCATGGGAAAACTTCGAACGATCGAACCCGACCACTTTACCCTTGATCAGACCAAGACCTTCGTTTGAGCCGAATTCTTCACTGGAATCAAAAAGAAGCTGCATCCCCAGACAGATTCCAAGCATATAGTTTCCGCTTTTGGCATAGGATTTAACAGCCTCATCCATACCATTTTCCTGCAAATGCTCCATGGCATCACCAAAAGCACCGACACCGGGCAGGATCAGCTTGTCATATTGTCCCAGTTTATCCGGGTCGGACTCGACAATAACCTCTTCTCCTAAAACAGAAAAAGCATTCTTGACCGAAGCGAGATTGCCCATGTTATAGTCTACTATTGCTATCAATCTTCATCACCTTCTGATAATTTTGTCAATTTGATATATCCCGCCAAAGTGATCGTCAGCACGGCAATACCACCGATCAGAGCGACCGCATGTTCCATCCTGTCCGGATCGGTAATTGCAAACTTGAATACCAACATCAACGCTTCAATCGATAAGGCGATGATGATCGAACCCAAGAACTTGATCATAGTACGGTTTGCCCCGGAATTAGACCTGCGATGTATCCCCATGACCTCTTCTTCAAAAATGGTCTTCACCAGATCAAAGATGGCCAAAGAGAGTGTCAACAGAATCGTCGATTCAAAGATCGATTTGATCTCTAATGCCTTGTAGTCAAAACCATAGGACAAGAAACTTTCAAGACCTTTGACAAAAAGTAATAAAGCGACCATAGCCAAGGCTATGGAAAAGACCGTATAGGCAAATTTACTGACTCGTCCGAACAGTGAAGAACCGGCTGTCGGATGTGCCAGTTTTACCACTGCCATTAATGGCATATCCAAACAGGCCACGTATTGCGTCTTGCCTGATTCATCAAAAATAGGCTGTGATGCAGTTACCGTCAGATCTCCCGTCAACAATGAAGGATACGGGTCGGTGATCGTACAGCGTTTTTCCTTCATCGCACGATAATAATATGCACGGTTTGAACGGATCTGGCCTGCATCCTCTTTTTTTGTCGAATGTTGCAGATAACTTGGGCTGATCTGTATCCCTTTGTCATCAAGAAGATAGACTCCCTCACAATCCGGTTGGTCCCCCATGATCTTACGGAGCCTGTTCTCAACTGCTTCCGCAGAGATCTCCGGAAGACGGTTAGGAAGGTTCTTTGAAAAAAGATAACAAAAATATGCACGTGCCTTGGTTCGTATCTCAGAAAACTGCTGTATGTCTCTTGCAACCATGCTTTGCCTTTGTTTAAATTTGTGCGTATTATACCTTATTTCACTTACGATATAATTGCTTTACTATTTTGATTTACTTTAAAACACCCGAGGAAGTTCACTTTATGATCGCCTATTACTTATTTCGTTTTTTTGAGACCATCTTTTTGGCCCTGCCTAAAGCTTTACAAAAAGGCTTTATCCTGTTCTTGGGCAAACTGGCATTTATACTCGATACAAAGCATAAAAAGATCATCAAAGCCAACCTGGACTTCACCATCAAAGATAAGATCTCAGCAGAAAAATATGCTTCGGTTCTCAGGTATTGCCATACAAACCTTGCACTTGTCCTTTTACAGGTACTACGCAGCAGTAAAATGAGCGTTGAAGAGCTGGCCCAAAACGTTACCTTTGAAAATCGTGAATTTGTTGACAAAGCACTTGCTGAAGGGAAAAAGATCATCTTTATATCTGCCCATTACGGAAACTGGGAGTTGGGAGCCACCGCTATCAGCGCCCTGATCTCTCCTACGACGACTATTCATAAAAAGATGAATGACAGCTATTTTGATGACTACCTTATGAAATCGCGTACAAAGTTCAAAATGAACATGGCAGAAAAAAAAGGAGCCGTCAAGCATCTTGTCAAAGCACTTAAAGGGGAAGGTTCCATCTCAATGATGATCGATCAAAGCATAAAGGAAAAAGACGGAATTTATGTTGACTTCCTTGGGCAAAAAGCTACGCAGACAGCGGCTCCGGCATTTCTGGCCCGAAAGTTTGACGCCCTGATCGTGCCCGTACTGATAAACAACGCACCGGGTAAAGAAGATGTGATCACCTTTTATGATCCAATCATCACAGACAAAACAGAAGATGAACAGCAAGACATCCTGAAGTCGGCACAAGCACAATCGGATTGGCTCAGTAAAGCGATCATCGAATACCCGGAACCATGGTTTTGGTGTCATAAACGTTATAAAGCTGCCCATAAAGAGATCTATGAATAATTAAGATAATCCCGTAAAATCTGTGCATGATCAAACACAAGTTTTTCAAAGGGTATCTCCCCTTTGGCATACACCAAGGCCTCTTTGGCATCATCCAATCCCTTCGGAATCCCCTCTGCTTTACAAATATAGACAACGGAAGCGGTGTGAAAACGCGGGTCTCTTGAAGGGTCTGAATAGACATTCAGAAGAGCTTTAATCTCTACATCCAGATCAGTCTCTTCTTTCATCTCTCTTATCACGGCCGATTCGACGGACTCGCCTACATCAACAAATCCACCCGGCAGGGCAAGACCATGGGGCTTGTTAAGCCGTTCGATCAATACTATCCCCTGAAGGGCACCCTCATCATAAAGTTCTATGATTCCATCAACACATAAAAGAGGTGTCTTAAGTTCCACAGTTTCTCATCTTCTGGACAAGTCCAACATATTCATCTTCATATTTGCGTACGATCGCATCCAGATACTCAAAATCAAACATTCTCTGAAGGTTTAGATCCGTAAGGGAGATAGTACCCTGACGATTGAGATACTCCAAGATTATCCATGCAGAATAACAGTCTAAAAAATAAGGCAGATGTTCCATACCCAACGATGCAATCTCTTCCATAGGGACTACGCTGATCATTAATTCTTTCAGGGCTGCTGTTTTGGGCTCATCATGGCGTCGCAATCGAAGATCAAAAGCCTCTTTCAGAGCATTTAACATCACCTCATCAGAGACATCAGCACTCACAATGTGCGTCGGTGCAAAACTTAAATGCATACATCACCTTTATGATTTTTATGTATCATAACAACTTTTGTTCCAAATCTTCAGCACAGACGACAGCTGAACTGAATGCCCATTGAAAATTGTAACCTCCCAACTCACCTGTAACATCCACAACTTCTCCGATAAAATACAGGTTCTTGTGTATTTTACTCTGCATACTCCCGGAATCCAGTTCCGATGTCAACACACCCCCTCTACAGGCTTCCGCCTTTTTCAGACCAAAGTTACCGGCCGGAGCCATTGCATATGCTTTAAGTTCGCAGAGCCTTTGCCACTCTTCTTTCGTCAGGTTCTTAACAGCCTTGTCTTCGATATTCAGACTCTGCAATAGCTGTTTGCTAAGACGTTTGGGAAGGTCCAATTGCGTTGAGATCTGCTTCTTATGCTCTCGTAATGCATCTTGAAGACTTGTCTTGGGGAGAAAATCGATTTCGACCATCCCTTTTTTCCAATAAAGTGACGCAGACAAAACAGCCGGGCCGCTGATTCCCTTATGTGCGAACAAAAGATCTCCAAACAGACGTTTGTGCCCTACATCGATACTGACATAAGTAGAAATCCCACTGAGTTCTTTCATCCAAAACTGCTCTTTTTGCACTGTCCAGCCCACTAAAACCGGTGTAAACCCATGGGATTGATGTTCAAGATCAGTTGCCAGTTTTAAACCGATATCACTACCACCAACCTGGGGATAGGCATTTGACCCTGTCGCAATGACAAGATGTTTTGTCGCGAACTCCTCTTTATCTGTTTGAATCAGATAGCCTTTTTCATGCAATCGTACAGCATGTACCTTGCGTGAGAGTCTTATACTATTCTCAGGAATGCTCTGCTTAAGTGCATTAATGACCTCATCCGCACTTTTTTGGCAAAAATATTGACCAAGAGAGCGTATTTTCGGGACGACACCTTTACGCTTCAAAAAAGACAGAAGCTCCATCGGCGAATATCGATGGAGCACAGATTTCACAAATTCTTTATCCCCATAATAATTATCTTCACTTACATCTTCATTCGTGACATTACATTTTCCACCGCCGGAGACCTTGAGCTTCATACCGACTTTTGGATTATGATCAAGAATCAGAATATCTTTCACACCCTTCTCAAACAGCTGTGTAGCAAGCATTAAACCACTTGCGCCAGCACCCAATATCACAAGATCATGTACTTTAATTGTATTTCCTTACGCGCGTTCGATAGAAGAAAGTATAACATAGGGTTATCGTGAATATTAACACTTAGAAGATTAATTTAATTTTCATAAAATACTCACGTTGTATAATAGTTAAAATCTTAAAAAAATAGAGAGATACATGAGTCTTCCCATAAATCCAGATGAAATCTTACTTCCTGAACAGTTTTTAGAAGAACCTGCTGATTACGTTCAAAAAATCATTGATTACAGAATGGAAAAAATCATACTCTTAGAAGATAATGTCATTCCCTCGGTTGTAGTCATGAAATATGACAAACTGACCAAACTACTAACACCCGGAGGAATGGTCAATCCCATCGACAGAGAAAAACTCTCCCGTGAAATGAGTATGCTGCTTGCCGTAAGAAAAAAGATCCATTTTTTTGATAATCTCAGTGATGAAGAGATTGTCGGCTTGACAAAGACTTCAGAGTTCATCCGTCCGAGTAAGGGCACTCATATATTTGAGCAGGGTGATTTTGGAAAAGAGATCTTCTACATCGTGAATGGAAAGGTCGATATTTACGGCTTCAATGAACAGATGGAGGGGGATGATCCTTTTTCACATCTGACTACGCTGACAGAGGGGATGGTCTTTGGTGAAATCGGTGCGATCACCGGAGAACCCAGGACAGCCCGAGCTACTGTCAGCTCCGATGATGCTTTTATCCTGAGTATTTCCATGCATTCCGATATCTCATGCAACAATGCCCTTGCCTTTGTGAAAATGTACAAAAATATCATTGAAGCACTCTCTAACAAGCTCATCTACACCAATAACCAACTCTATCCATTTATCAAAAAATAGACAATGAGTGAAGATTTCTGGAGAGATCTTTCTCATTTTGAAAGTTTTGATGAGAGCTTCAACCCCGATCACTATTGTGAGTTCAATCCGGACTGGCACCTTTTTATTGCCGATATACAAGGTTCCACTGCGGCTATCATAGAAGGGAAATATAAGGACGTCAACCTGATCGGTGCCTTATGCATTGTCGCTGTCCTAAATACCTGCAAAGCAATAGAAATCCCCTATGTCTTTGGAGGGGATGGCGCTTCTATCCTTGTTCCCTCCTCCTGTTTTCAACAAGCCAAAAAGGCACTTTTGGCGACAAAGCAGCGCTCTTTAGAACATTTTAACATGCATCTGCGTGTAGGTTCCATCCAACTCAAAGAACTCTATTCCCGCGGTACCTCTCTCAAAGTCGCTAAACATAAAGTATCCAAAGATTATTTCCAGGCACTGTTTCAGGGCGGAGCTATGTCCCTGGGAGACAAGATGATAAAAGAGGATCCCCAATACTGCTATGAGCTTCCCGCCGAACCTCTGGAAGCTGATTTCACCGGATTGGAATGTCGTTGGCAAGATATACACTCATACAAAGATGAGACGATCTCTCTTTTGATCTATGCCAAAGATCTGGCTGTGTACAAGCAGAGCCTGCACTTTATCAATCAGCATCTGGGAGAATATAAACAACGAAACCCTGTTCGGGAGTCGACACTCAAACTCTCTTTTTCCCCTGAGACACTTTCCCATGAAGCCAAAGTAAATCACAAGGGGCTTTCCCGTATGAAGTTTACAACGCACATCTGGTTAGTCAATCTCTTGGGATGGTTTTTGATGCGATTCAATATTCAGACAGGAGAGACACGATGGGGAAAATATAAACAACAAATCACACTGACGACCGACTCGGAAAAATTTGATGACATCTTGCGTATGACCTGTTGCGTACACCATCATGAGCGCGAAGCATTAGTCAATTATCTGCAAAAAGAGTTTGAAGCCCAACGGCTATGCTACGGGATACACATTACCGACCGTGCCTTGATGACCTGTTTGGTATTTGAACGTATGGGCTCGCAAGTGCACTTCATTGATGCCGCTGATGGCGGATATGCCATGGCAGCTGTCGGACTTAAAAAGCAGTTACAGGGATTATCGCTTTAAAAGACGAAGGGCTAAAAGAGAGGCTAAAACAGCCACATACAAAGCTACGTCCAGGCCTATCACCTTCTGACTCATCATAAAATGCAAAGCGATACATACGGTTGCTACATATACCAGTTTATGCCATTTGACAAACTTGCTATAGAGTTTTTTAAATGAGGTCAGTGCCATCATACCCAGGATCAGAAAGGCTACCAGACCAAAAAAGACGAACGGGCGTTTATAGGCATCTTGAATCATCATCGAAATACTTCCCCCATTGTCGGCTATAAAGAAAAAAAGTGAATGCATCAAGGCATAGGCAAAGCTCCACAGCCCAAGCAGACGTCTATACTTTATGAGATTGATCTTAAGATAGGACTTCAAAGGGGTAACACTTAGCGTGGCAATGAGAAAATGTATGGCATTGATACCTAAAAGGTCTGCCATAAACTTCAAGGGGTCATTCGGAGACTTACCCAGAAAAGAGCCACCATGTTCATAAATAAACATTGATACATACCGTGGATATTCAAAGTTCCAGGCCAATTTATATCCCATGTATATTAAAGGTAAAAAAGCTATGGTCCAAATAATTTTCTTCACTCACTCATCCTAAAAATTTTCACGTAAATCCATCCCCTTGTACATCTGGGAGACCTCAGCGCCATATCCATTAAAAATCTCCGTCTTTTGCTTGAAAAAAGCGCCCAAAGGTCTTTCTGTAGCCTGAGACCAGCGGGGATGGGAAACATCAGGATTCACATTGGAGTAAAAACCGTACTCCTTGGGATTCACTTCATTCCATGTACTGCGTGTCTGTGTCTGGCTGACATGAATCTTTGTAATGGATTTAATACTTTTGAAACCATACTTCCACGGTACTACCAAACGTATGGGGGCACCATTCTGTTTGGGGAGCGTCTTACCATAAAGGCCGACACTCAACAGGGTCAAAGGATGCATGGCCTCATCGATACGCAGACCTTCCACATAGGGAAAAGGAATATTACCGAAAAAGCCTTCATCTTTTTGTTCGGGAAACATATCCGGATCAAACTTCGTCTGAAACTGTACAAACTTCGACTTGGACGTCAGACCAGCCTTTTTAAGCAGATAAGAGAGTTCAAACCCTACCCAAGGGACCACCATCGACCAGCCTTCCACGCATCGAAACCGGTAAATACGCTCTTGCAAAGGAAACTTTGAAAGTATCTCCGCCATATCTATTGTCATGGCCTTTTCTACCTCACCGCTGATCTCAATGGTCCACGGTTCGGGCTGAAGCGTATGCGCCAACTTTGCAGGCCCATCTTTTGAAAGTGAGAACTCATAGAAGTTGTTATACGTACTGATCTTCGCATAATCTGTCGGGCTCAGACCATGATAATTTGGATTTTTACTGTACTGCAATGCCTTTCCAGGATACTCAGGTGAGGCTTCCAGAACACTCGGAAGCACTGTAGCAGCCCCAGATAAAGCAGCGATCTTCATAAGGTCTCTTCGCCGCTTATAGATAGCCTCATCCGTCACACTATGCTCACTTAATTGCCACGATAATCTTTTCACGATGTTCATAACATATCCTTTATTCTTATCTGTAATGATAATATTTATATGTGTATAGTTTGTGTATCTACTTATAAAAACAAATCTATTTTTAATCCTTTTATTATTATAGTTAGTTAACGTTTATGTGTAGGTCGATGATGAAACAACTGATACTTGTAATAGAAGATAATAAAACCATTGCCATGTACGAAAAAGAGACGCTGCTTGGTGCAGGATATGATGTTATCGTAGCGTATAATCTTGAGGAAGCCAAGGTATTGGTCAAAGAGCATTTCAAACAGATCGTTCTTTCAATTGTCGATATAAATCTTCCTGAAGACGAAGCGAAAGCCCTTGATTATCTTCTTAAACACAATATACCTTCTATCGCTATGACGGGAAGTTTTCATCCAAAGCTTCGCGAAAAGATCGTTGATAAAAATATCGTTGACTATATCGTACTTGAAGATGATCAACAACTTGAACTTTTACAAGCGACTATCAACAGGATCATCCACAATGAAAACAAAAAGGTCCTGATAGTAGATGATTCCAAATCAAGCCGTCATGCCCTTCATAGCCTGTTGGCACTGCAAAACTTTACGATATTCGAGGCATCGGACGGGATGAGTGCTCTTAAAATATTAAAAGACCACCCCGATATATCCATCGCACTCATCGATTATGAAATGCCTTCCATGAGCGGAGCCGAACTTACCCGGATAATCCGTAAAAGTTTCTCACGAACTGATCTTTCGATCCTGGCAATATCCGTGCATTCCAACCCTATCATCACCATCGAATTCCTCAAAGCCGGAGCCAATGACTTTATCACCAAGCCCTATATCAAAGAGGAAGTACTCGCACGTATTGCCGTGAACATTGATCTTATCGACCAAAACCAGACACTGCAAGCAGAGATCAAGAACAGACAAAATGCAGAAAAAGCCCTCATGGCTTCCCGGTATGATGCCCTGAATGCCAATCGCGCCAAATCAAATTTTCTTGCCAATATGAGTCATGAGATACGTACACCCATGAACGCCATTATAGGCTTTGTCAACATCTTGCACAAAAAGGAACAATCCGAAGAGAAGCGGCAGCAACTCGATATTATCAAAGACTCTGGTAATTCACTGATGGAAATCATTGATGATATACTCGATTTTTCTAAGATTGAAAGCGGAAAGATCAAAATTGAAAACATTCATTTTGATACACGTGAACCTTTTGAAAATACCGTAACACTATTCAGGCAAAAGGCCAAACTCAAGAATATCGAGCTTAACCTGGAGATCGACGATCAAATCCCACAGACGGCCTATGGAGATATTACACGGATCAAACAGATCTTTTCCAATCTCTTGAGTAATGCCATCAAGTTCTCCTACAAAGACTCTCATATTGACATTTCACTCCGCTTTCATCCTGATGCCAAGGCATTGCATTGCTGTGTCAAAGATTACGGATGCGGTATTTCAAAACAGAACCACGAACGCATATTCAATGCCTTTGAACAAGAAGATACCTCCACCACAAGAAAGTTTGGAGGGAGCGGTCTAGGCTTGTCCATCTCCAACTCTCTGGCCAAGATGATGGACGCAGAGATATCTCTTGAAAGCAAGCTCGGTGAAGGCAGCAGTTTTACACTGACATTAAAACTTTTTGATGATAATAAACCCGCAATCGATATAGATGATACGGATACGGTGACAGATGATGATGAAGCGCAATTATACGGCCATGTCCTCCTCGTTGAAGACAATGTCTCCAACCAACTCCTTATGACCCTTTTGCTCGAGGAGTTTGGACTCAGTTTTGACATTGCCAATAATGGTATCGAAGCAGTCGAAGCATTTCAGATGGGAAAATATGATCTTATCCTCATGGATGAGAACATGCCAAACCTTAATGGTATTGAGGCTACACAGAAAATACGAGCACTTGAAAAACATTCCCATATTGAACGATCCACCCCGATCATAGCTGTCACGGCGAATGCCTTAAAAGAGGATAGACAAAAATTCCTGGATGCAGGAATGGATGATTATCTGTCCAAACCGATCGATCACACCCTCTTAAGAGAAATCTTAAAAAAATACCTTTAGATGGTTTCATATTCTTCTCACCTGCAAATCTTTAACTTCATTTTGCTATAATCGCACGATTAATATAAGGATTCAGTTTGCACAAAAATATGACATTTACCGAGGAAAAACCGGTTAAAAAACTTCATATTGTCTCTCTTGGTTGTACTAAGAACCTGGTAGATACAGAGGTTATGCTTGGAAAACTTCGTGATTTTGAAATGACCGATGCAAGTGATGAAGCCGATGTGATTATTGTCAATACCTGCGGCTTTATCGATGCAGCCAAAGAAGAGAGTATCAATACTGTCCTTGATCTTCATGAGCAGCGCCGTGAAGACTCTTTACTTGTCATGGCAGGCTGTCTGAGTGAACGTTACAAAGAAGAACTGCAAGAAGAGATGAAAGAGGTCGATATCTTTACCGGTGTTGGTGATTATGATCAGATCGATGCCCTTCTTGCCGCAAAACAGAGCCGGTTTTCCGAATCAACCTACCTTATAGGAAATGAAGAGCGCGTGATCACCGGTTCACGTTACCATGCGTATATCAAGTTTTCTGAAGGGTGTAATCAGACCTGCTCCTTCTGTGCTATTCCCTCGTTCAAAGGAAAACTTAATTCACGCGATCTCGATGTCATTGCAGCAGAAGTGGAATCTCTGGTACGTCAAGGCTATTATGACTTCTCTTTCATCTCTCAGGACTCGAGTTCCTATCTTCGTGATAAGAATGTCAAAGATGGGCTTATTCACCTGATCAAGCGCATTGAACTCATCGAAGGGGTACGATCTGCCAGACTACTCTATCTCTATCCGACAACAGCAAGTATGAAGCTGCTGGGTGAGATTGCCAAGTCACCGATATTTCACAACTATTTTGACATGCCTATTCAACACATCTCGGATAGAATGCTAAAACTTATGAAACGAGGTTTTGGTAAGGATAAGACGATCGAACAGCTTGAATACATGAAGAATCTTCCCAATGCTTTTTTACGTACTTCTTTTATAGTTGGTCATCCGGGTGAGACACAGGAAGAGTTTGAAGAGATGTGTGATTTTGCCCGCAACTTCGGCTTTGATCGCATCTCGACCTTCGCCTACTCCGATGAGGAAGGTACAGCTGCTTTCGACATGGAAGGTAAACTATCTCAAGAGATTATCGACGAGCGTGCAGAAATCATGGGTGAGATCGCAGCCGAAGTGATGCAAAAAAGTTTGGAAAAACAAATAGGCAAAGAGGTGGAGATCGTCATCGACGGTGAAAGTGACGAGCATGAGTATCTGCTCTCTGCCAGAGAACTAGGCTGGACGCCGGAAATTGACGGTGAGATCTATGTCAATGACAATGAACTCGGTGATGACATCTCCTTGGAATTTGCCAAAGTTTACAAGGCCCGAATCACTGAGGTTGTAGGTGACAAGCTCTTGGCAACCGTCATCGCCTAGGCAGACATGTCACTTTTAACCCAAGAAGCGCTTTCTGTACTGCATGAACAAAAAGTACTTCTTGCCTTCTCGGCGGGAGCAGATTCCACGGCACTTTTCTTCACTCTGCTTCATCACAAGATCTCCTTTGATATTGCCATTGTCCATTACGGCTTACGCACCCAGGCTGATGAAGAGCTTGCCTATGCCCATAGGCTCGCTAGCGATCACAAGCTGCAATGTCACTGCTTAAAATCACACCAGGTTGACAAAAACTTTGAGAGTGAAGCACGGAGTATACGTTATAACTTTTTTGAAAGCCTTATAAAAGAACATGCATACACCTACCTATTGACGGCACACCATCTTCAAGATCGTCTTGAATGGATGTTGATGCAGTTGAGCAAGGGCGCAGGAATGCCGGAACTTCTGGGTATGTCAGAAATAGAAAAGCGTCCCTCATATACCCTCTTTCGTCCGCTGATCAATACCAGTAAGGAAGAGATCCTCTCTTATCTCAGAAAAGAAAAGCTGCATTGGTACCATGATGCCAGCAATGATGACCTTAGCTATAAACGCAACTATTTCCGACATAAAATCGTCAATGAGCTGATCAAGGACAATAGCGAAGGGATCAAACAGAGTTTCCGGTATCTACAAGAGGATATCTCAGATTTTATCAAAGAGGTAGATGTCCATACAGCCGACAAGCTGAGCCTGTTTATCTCCAGTGGTCATCGGCGCAGTGACATCTATCATATCGACAAGATCCTGAAGACCAGGGGATATCTTTTGACTGCTTCACAGCGTGAAGCCCTAAAGCATGAGCATGAACTTGTCGTAGGACGGAAATTTCTCATCACCCTGAACCAGGGGATCTATACGGTCTGTACATACCTTAATGAGAACATGGATAAATCCTTCAAAGAAGAGTGCCGTCTCCTGGGAATCCCTATAAAACTACGCCCCTATCTTTTCAAATATCCACTTGCTTTTATTCTGTATGTACGCTTTTTACCCTGTGAAATATAGGAAGTACCAAAGCGCTTTTTTATAAACCTATTCCTCTGTCTTCACTGTCTCAGGCGCCTTTTCATGTTGACCTGCGACATAGACATGCATTGTGAAAGAAGACTTAATAAGGTTTCCATCCCGTTTAAAAGCGATAGGAAAATTCACACCGATAATATTGTCGCTCTTATTCACACCGTCTAAAAAGTCATAAAACCCCTGCGGCGACTGAATCAAAGAAGAGGTATTTACCTCATAGACTGCGAACTCTCCGTCTTGAGAGTGAGAACTCAGTTCAGACAGGGTAAAACTCTCAAAATGCGAGGCATACATCTGTTTAAAACGGATCGGGTTGAAGATCGTCTTATAGGCTCCTATCACATGACGGTTATCCGCCTGTAAAGTCTTCAACTGTTCGTGTACCTTATCATATTCAGCCTGTATCAGGTCCACCTGGTAAGAGACTTTTTTCGCCTCCATCCTGGCCATACGATAACTCTTTCCGCTTGGGATCAAAAAAGCGAAGGCGAAGATAAACACGATGATCAAAAAGATCACCGCTAAGGAGAGGATATAGATCATTTGACGACTGATATGAAATTTCACTACTGATTGATCTCCCTATCCAGATAATTTTTGGATACAAAGGAGTACCAACCGTTTGGCATCGCATAATAACTCGTATAGGAACGGTGAAAGATAGAACGCAAAGGAGCTTGCAGCAAGAACTCATAGACCTCTTTACTTGGTGTCACGCCATACAGTACCAATTCATCTTCTTTGAGCAAAGCCTGTGAAAGTGTGATCTTCTCAGGAACAAGGTCAAAGAGGTTATGAATACTCTCTTTGAGCACCGTATTTTCTGTGTACACCCCTTCTGCATGACGTTTCTCTATCTTTACAAAGGCGATCTCCTCATGCATCGACACAATGTTCCCTTTGAGCCTTTCTCCTTTAGCAATCATCTCCTGAATACTGTTCTCGTACATCAAGGTCTTGATCGTTAAAAAGGAGTATGACAGAAGCAGCATCCCGATCGTGATGGAGAAGAAGAAAAAGAGCAGCTTAAACTCCGGACTGACAATACTCTTGGGACGAGGCTTGATAAAACTATATCTCATATTTCGCCTCCTTTATTGCCATACTCACAATTTCCTTATCCAGGTCTATACTGCGCTTATATACCGATACAAAAAGCTCTTCTTCGATAAATCGCGTCAAGTCCTGACCCGATTCACAGGCATCTGCAAGGTAGACCTCTTCAACAAACTGATTATTGTATTTAGCATCATTATAAAACTGCTGCAAAGCCGCTTGAATAAACTGAAACCGTTTATAATCGTCTGAAAAATTATCGATCTTGGAATCGTACTTTGTCTTGGCTTCCTCAAGCGCCATTTCAGACTCTTCAACCGCTTCGTTCAACGACTCTTCGAAATCCTCGATCTCATCCAGGTCGTCTAAATCGTCCAGGTCCTGGAGATTATCAAGATCATCCAGGGCATCCAATTCATCCAAAGCATCGATATCGTCCAGATTGATGGTTATATCGTCATCATCTTCAAGACTGAAACCAAGACTCTCTTCCGCACTCTCTTCCAGCTCGGCGCTCATCGTCTCATCTTCGATCGCATCATGGGTTCTATAATGATTTGCAAAAAGAAGTTCGCCTGCATTAAAAATACATAGACTCAGAGAATCCTCTTGTATCAGAACCATCAAGGATGTCTTGCCCTCAATCTTATCTGCAAAAAAGTTAGACAGGACAAAAAACGGAGAAAAAATAAAATCAAGTCCATTCTCTTTAAATCTGTTTTGAAGCCCGTTCAGATCACTTTTCTCGGCATATACCATCCATTTGTTTTCATTGCACAATGTGACACATGAGCCAAGGTCACCAAACTCTTCTGCCGCGTGCATAGAACAGGTAGGAATCGCGCCTTGATTCACCGTATCATTCAAGATTGCGACATAACTAAAAGGAGATTCGTCCGTATACCCCTTGATGTAATCATGCATCTCGGCACTTGGCTTTGAACGCGAGATCTCAAATACCCTGGAGACCTCTTTTTCTATCCTGTCACCCTTGCGCAATTGAACACGGACCTTCGCACTTTTTTGTTGGACAACGATCCCGATAAAAATCTGCTGATAAAGATTTTTAATCAGACGAGAAAGTTTCATTTGGCTCCTTGGGCTAAAGGGTGGGCAGATTGATAGTTCTTCATCTTAAGCTGTGAACTCAACTTTGTATAGATCTGAGTCGTCGCCATGGAAGAGTGCCCCAATAATTCACTAACATCGGCAATTCTTGCATTATTGTTTAATAGATGCGTCGCATAGGAGTGTCGTAACATATGCGGTGTAACATGCAAGCCGATTTTCTTAAACAGTGATGTTAATTTATATCTTAAACTATTTTCGCTTAATTTAGCTCCATTTTTCTCAAAAAGAAAGGTGCCGGGTCTATTTTCTGTTATATATTTATCAATTAATGCATGGGTCATTTCCAATAAAGGCACCTGTCTTTGTTTGTTTCCCTTTCCCCAAACCGTTATCCATTCTTTCTCAATGTGCTCAAGCTTTAAAGACGCCAATTCACTGATACGAAGACCAAGGGTATATAATGTCACGATAATGAGTTCTTCCTGTGCATCCGCTATCTGCAGTGCTTCTTTGATATGCTCATTAGAAATCGGTTTAGGAAGGGTCTTCGCCACCTTGATAGGCGTATCGCCCTTTAGAGCCACCTTCTCACCTCTGTCTTGGACAAACGTGACAAATGTCCGTATGGCAGAGAGCTTTTTAGAGATCGTCTTGGCATTGAGAGAAGCGATATGTAATCGATACGGATTGAGCTGTAGAACACCCTCTTCCAGACGAACGTGCTGCATCGCTTCATCCAAGGTCGTAGCATAGGTTTTGACCGTAAGATCGGAATATCCCCGTATCTCACTCAGATAATCTAAAAAAGGGAGTCTATAAGACGCTAACAAGGTCTTCATGGAGCTTCACAAACTGTTCATAATGTTTTTGTGCCTCATCAACCAAGGCTTTGTCAATCAGGATCGTAGGTTGCATCTTCTCATGCTTGTCTATCATGATATCACACATCATTTTGATGCGCATCTGCTCGGAGAGTGAGATTTTCTCTTGCTTGGAGTAGGAACGGATCTGTTCTAAATACTCCTTTGCTTCTGCGTTATAATGTACATAACGCAAGGCATACTTGCTCTGCACCATGACTGAACGGGCCATACGATTATAAGGTTCCATCTCATAAGCCTCGCTGGAGAGTACATGTGCTTTTTCATAGTCTCCCACGGAGTAATAGAACTTGGCTTCCAAAGAGAGTTGATAGGAGGGATTAAAAGCGAAATAAGCACCCATCACAAGGAGTAGACTCAAAGTGACAAGCGACCATATCTTATAGCGTTTAATCGATTTTGCCATCTATACTCCTTGCTGTCTAGATAATAGTGTGTTCCATAAGTTTATCATGATTTAGCTTTTTTGCGTCTTCCGTATCCATACCAGTTACCTTAATT
>JBFEXS010000021.1:0-24970 GCA_041562555.1 Sulfurimonadaceae bacterium | reverse complement strand
GCATGACATTAGATGTGAGATTTACATTTCTTTACATTCAATAGATGACTAGGGTTCCGACAGAATCATCTGTGCTGGTCCGAGAGTCATCGACCTTTTATATATAAGGTTACACGGAGGGATAAAAACCCGGGAGAATAAATTTTTGTTGTGTTTAACTTATATATATTTCTCAGGAGAAAAAATGAAGTTTACTAAAATGAGTTTGATAGCAGGATTATTACTTGGAGCAAATCTGTTTGCAGCAGAAAATGTTGAAGTCAGCGGGGACGCAAAACTTTTTTACGGTACACAAGGTGATTCAACGACAGGAAGTCCTGAAATGTTTGACAAGGCAGCATCTTATGCTGACTTTGGATTTAGTCTTGGTGTAACGGCAGATCTGATGGAAAATGTCAAAGGGGGTGCGAAGTTTCAAGTGATCTCTACCCTGGGTATGCAGGACAGCATTGCGGAAGGGCCTTGGTCAAATGCACATGAAAGTCAAAGCGGAGCTTTGGAAACAACTGAATGGCTTTCTGAAGCCTGGCTGGAAGGCAAGCTGGGGAATACGACGGCAAAAGTCGGTCGTCAGACCTTAGAAACGCCGCTGGTTTTTACAGAGACATGGAGTTTGGATTACAATACTTTTGAAGCCGGTCTACTGATCAATGAAGATATCTCGGATACGACTTTGGTCGGTGCATGGGTAGGTAAATCAAATGGTGTAGGTGTCGAAGATCCTGCAACGGTTGATGCAAGTATCATGTCTAAAGGCGGGGCATTCAAGACTATCGGTAGCGACGGTGCTGCTGTTATTGGTGTGACTAACAACTCTGTTAAACCACTGACAGCACAGGCATGGTACTATGAACTTCCAAATACTGCTAATGCTTACTGGCTGCAGGCGGATATTGATATGGACGGTCTGCTAGCAGGTGCGCAGTACACAAGTATTGATATGGAAGGAACAGGTCCGGATGACTCTGCCTATGCCTTGATGGTTGGTTATGCTATTGAAGATACGGTAACGCTAAAAGCAGCGTATTCTTCAGTTGATGATGAAGGTTCATACGGCGGTGTATATAACTTTGCTACAACGGGACAGGCTGCAGGTACTGCGTCATCACTCTATACAGAGTTCTGGTGGTGGTTTCAAACGGCGAGTGTAACAGGGGCTGATACTTGGACTGTGTCTGCTGAGAGTACTGTTGCCGATGTGGATCTGTTCCTTGGATACTGGAGTGCAGATATCAAGCCTGCTACCGGAGGAGAGACTGAGGTCGATGAGATCACGTTTACCGCTAGCAAGTCATTTGGTGCCTTAGACACTTCTCTTGCACTTATCTATGATATGTTTGGTGATACGACAAATGAAGAGTTGACAACATTCCAACTTTACCTGACATATAATTTCTAAACATAGACACTACACCTTTCCATCCCTTATATCGAGGGATGGTTTTAACTTACATCATCATCTAATACTCTGTAGTGTTCTTATTATTATATTGATCTTTAGGAGTACCCACGACGGCTGTATCTCCAGAGGATAGTTGAGTATCCTCTTACGAAGTCGATGAGCTCATTGAATATGTTTTAGGCACATCTCTTTTATAGATGGTGGAAGAACTATCTAGCTCAGAAGTAATACGATGGATTTTGACGGTGTTATAAGCCTTTACATAAAAGCTTATTATTCACGAAGCTCGCTTAGGCGTTTTAGCAGATATTCCAATTCAATGCGCTTTTCGACTTTTTCTTCGACTTTTTCTTCGAGAAAGTCCACGACATTCTTATGAAGTTTGACCTTGTTAAGACGATTGATGTTGGTGATCCCACCGGGATTGAGCACGTTGACCTCGAGGATTTTATCACCGATCATGTCCAGGCCTACAAAGAAGAGTCCGTCAGCGACCAGCTTTGAGCCGATCTTTTTACATACGCGTTTTTGACTTTCGGTAAGGGTATATTTGTGGGCACTTCCACCGGCCTGGATATTAGCACGGACTTCACCTACAGCAGGTTTTCGATGATAGGCTCCGATCGCTTTGCCATTGAGCATGATTACGCGGACATCACCATGTTCCGCTCCTTCGATATACTCCTGAAGGATGACATAGTTCTCCCCGGAATCATCGATATAGAAGTCAAGAAGCGAGTTGATGTTGGAGCGTGCGTTTTTTTCCAAAACGATGACACCACGACCCCCGGATCCATCTAAAGGTTTGAGGATCATCTTCTCCTGATTAGACTCGTCGATGATACGGTTGATATAGGTTTTACTTCCGGATACATGGGTAACAGGCAGGAAAAGGTTGTTAGGATCGTGGAAGGTGGTCGTATAGAGTTTATTGTTTGCTTTACGGATACCGTCGATATCGTTGATAATAACCACTTCGTCTTTGATGGCATCAAGGAAATTGAAGGCCAAGGGGCTGATCGGAGGGTCTTTTCGGATCATAATACAGTCGAAGGCATGCAGGGCAAGCATCTTTTTGTCAAACTCTATTTTCTTATAGAACGTAGTGATGTTTTCTGGAATCTTATCCATTTTTTTGATCGTCAGGCAACTGCCGTGTACGACATTGTTTCGAACTGTCAGATTGTTAGTATAGAGGATGGATACTTTATGGTTTCGTGCCAAACACTCTTTGATAATTGCCAAGGTTGAACTTTTGACCGGTTCAAGATTGTCCCAATGCTCTATGATAAATCCAATGTGCATAATAGATCTCCGTTTTAATGTAGATAATTATACATCAAATATATCGCATTATAGACACAAGAAAAGATCAGAATAACAAAAAATAATATTAAAAGTTGTATCGCATGCAACAATTCTTTAACGTTACTCCGTTAAGCTATTACAAATTTTTATAGTTGGGAGCTGTGTATGCATCATGTTTGTAAGAGATTGATAATCCTTTTAAGTATAGGTATAACAAGTCTAATGGCGGAAAACACGTCGTTTACCTCGTATCATTTTTCCGGGTCTGGCAACTGTGCTACCTGTCATAACGGTATCACTGATGAATCAGGGAATGATGTCTCGATTGAAAAGGCCTGGTCATCGACTATGATGGCAAATGCAACGAAAGACCCTTTATGGCGTGCGAAAGTGCGCTCTGAGATCAACCGTAATCCCCAGTTGGAAAGCGTCATCAATGATAAATGTACCAAGTGTCATGCGCCTATGGCCAATACAGAAGCCCATTTTAACGGTGAAGCGATAGAGCTGTTCGATGCGGGTGGGTTCCTGGACCCTCAGAGTTCACACCATGATGAGGCGATGAACGGGGTCAGCTGTACTCTTTGTCATCAGGTCAAAGACAATGGAAAACTGGGAACCTTAGATGGGATGTCCGGGAAGTATGAGGTTGATGAGAGCCGTACGATCTATGGCCCTTATGACAATCTCAGAGTACAACCGATGATCAATAATGTAGATTACACTATCCAGTACAGTGCACATATAAAAGATTCAAAGATGTGTGCGAGCTGTCATAACCTTAAAACACCTTATGTAGATGACAGCGGGAACCTTTTGAGTACGACACCGGAGAGTGAGTTCCCTGAACAGATGCCCTATAGTGAATGGGAACATAGCTCTTATAAGGATACCCAGAGTTGTCAAGATTGTCATATGAAGCGTACGAATGGGGTCATCATGGCATCCCGCCCGAACAACCTGACGACAAAGCGTGATGGGTTTGCTCAACATATCTTTGTAGGGGGGAATAAGACGCTCCTGGATATTTTGAATAATAACAAGTTAGAACTTGGAGTCAACTCGAATAATTTTGCAGATACCCTGGCCAAGACAGATGAGATGTTACGAAGTTCAGGACGGGTAGAGATAATCGATCAGTCCGTACAGGATAGCACGATGGACATCACGATGCAGGTGACGTCACAAACAGGTCATAAGCTGCCGACAAGTTTCCCGTCACGTCGTGTCTTTTTACATGTCAGTGTCAGTGACAGCAGCGGTAATATCGTTTTTGAATCAGGTCGTGTCAATGCCGACGGAAGTATTGTCGGAGCAGATTCGGATGTGGACCCTGGTGTATTTGAACCCCATTATGACCTGATCACCTCACAGGATCAGGTACAGATCTATGAAACTGTCATGGGAAATAACCTTGGGGAAGTGACTTATACCCTTCTACGTGCCATGGAGTATAAAAAAGACAACCGTATCTTGCCGACAGGATTTGACAAAGCGAGTGCACCCAATGATGTCAAAGTATCTGGATCAGCCGATTCGGATATAAATTTTGTGGGTGGAGGTGATAGGATCACTTACCGTGTAAGCGGATTAGAGACAGGAACCTACACGGTTGATGTAGAACTTCTGTATCAGACACTTTCGTATCCATTCGCACAAGACCTGTTTACGGATGCCTCCGATGAGGCGAGTTCATTCAAGGGAATGTATGACGCAAGTACGATGAAAACCTCACAGATAGCGGCAACCTCTTTGAGCGTCGATGTCATCGGCGGGAGTACCCCACCGGTCGCTGCATGCGCCGATGGACAGGATAATGATAATGACGGTCTGATCGATATGCTCGATCCGGGTTGCAGCAGTGCCGATGATAATGATGAGTTTAATGAAATCGCACCAACGCTGACAGCCTGTTCAGACGGTGTGGATAATGATGGTGATGGACTCGTCGATCTTGCAGATCCAGGATGTAAAGATGCTGCGGATGATGATGAGTTTAACAGAGGCAGAAAACGCTGATCCTCAAGAAGGGCTTTTGCCCTTGAACGCAAGGTATGATCTAGAACTTGATTGAGAGATAAAAACTAAGATCAAATGTCTTGTCGTCTGAAAGATACTTGTTCTTTTTATAGATGGCATAAGGTGGCTTGGTTGTCGTCTCATATTCACTCTCCGGCAGCCATTCGTTATAGAGCCAGTGCATAAAACGCAGAAAATCCCCATCATGCCCTTGCAGATCAAACTTGGCAAAGGTCCCCCCGGAAATTTTAAACTTTGGTAAACGCTCATTCTCAGAAATATCATCGTCATTATCGACCTGTATACAGGCCACATATTGACACTCATCCAGATGCGTGATAGTCGGATTGTCATGAAAGAGGGCAATATGCTTATAGTTCTCGATATGATTGGTATAGGTCCAGGTCTGGATCTTTTGCCAGGTCTGCTTGACCTGATCGTTATACCCTTTGTGCCGGATGTAGTATGCTTCCATCTGGGGCATCTTGACGATGGTAGGCTCGAGGGTGTCAAAGGTAGCATTGGAGACTTTGGTTTTAGGAGACTCTTCGATAATGGTTTGCGAATAGGTCTTGTATCCTCCTTTACGCCAGGCGGTAGGGGTCATGAGAAAACGTTCCTTAAAGACGCGAATAAAGGATGTCTGGGAACTGTACCCGCAGGAGGAAGCGATCTCCGTGATGGTGGAATATTTATTGGTCAATAAAAGTGTAGATGCCTTTTGAAGTCGTATCGACTTGATACTCTCGTAGATATTCCTGCCAAAGACCTCTTTAAAGATCTTGTGCATGTAAAACTTACTGATATTAAAGCTTTGCGCAAGTTCATCCATATTGATATCCACTTCGATATGGGTGTAGATATAAAAGAGTATATCGTTCGAGATTTTGGTCTTTTTATTGAGTGTCTGTCGCTTCATAATCTTAAGTATACCAAAAAAAGAAATTATTTTTAGCATGAAAAGTCAAATAAGATGACAATAATAGATAATATTTAGATCAAAGGCGGTGAAGAGTTATTTTTTAAAAGAGACTAGAATTCTCCTGTTTAAAATTTTTAGGAGCAAATGATGAACAAAATCTCAAAAGTACTGATCGCCAATAGAGGTGAAATCGCCTTACGTATTATTCGAGCATGTAAAGAGCTTGAGATCAAAAGCGTTGTTGTGTTTTCTGAAGTTGATGTGGACGGTGTCTGGGTCAAAAAGGCCGATGAGTGTTATCCGATTATGGGAAATCCGGTGCAGGCTTATTTGGATTATGAACCGATACTCTCCATTGCAAAAAAAGCAGGATGTGATGCAATCCATCCTGGATATGGTTTCTTGTCAGAGAGTGCAGAGTTCGCACGTGCTTGTCATGATAACGGTATCATCTTTATCGGTCCCAAGGCGGAGCATATCGAGCTTTTCGGTGACAAGATGGCATCCAAGGTCGCGATGAAAGAGATCGGGGTTCCTGTGTTGGAAGGAACCGATACACCGATTACGGACAAGACCGAGGGAGAGATGATCGCTAATGAGATCGGGTTTCCGGTTATCATCAAGGCGGCTTTTGGCGGCGGCGGACGGGGGATGCGTATCGTCAAAAAAGCCAAAGAGTTCTCAAGTATGTTTGACTCTGCGACAAATGAGGCAGTCAAATATTTCGGCAAAGGGGATGTCTTCATTGAAAAATATGTTGAGAACCCGCGTCATATCGAGGTGCAGATCGTTGCGGATAGCTATGGGAATGTCGTACATCTTGGTGAACGGGATTGTTCTATTCAAAGACGTCATCAAAAAGTGATTGAGATCGCACCGTCACCGCGTTTGAACGAGCAGACGCGTAAAGAGCTTTATCGCGTATCGACAAAGGCGATGTTCAGGCTCGGTTACGAGAGTGTGGGTACGGTCGAGTTCTTGCTGGATGAGGATGACAATATCTACTTCATTGAGATGAATACGCGCGTACAGGTGGAACATCCGGTCACCGAGGTGATCTCGGGGGTAGACATTATCCAGCGCATGATCGAGATCGCCGATGGAGACAGGTTGCAGTTCTTGCAAGAAGAGATCAAGTTCCGTGGGTATGCGATCGAGTTTAGACTCAACACCGAAGACCCTCAGAACAACTTTATGCCTTCAGGCGGTACGATTAAAAACTATCTTACTCCTGGTGGACCGGGAGTACGTATTGATTCGTGTATGTATGAAGGTTATGAGATCCCTTCAAGTTACGACTCGATGATGGGAAAACTGATTGTATGGGCATTGGACTGGGAAGGTGCGGTCAAAAAAGCACGACGTGCTCTGGATGAATATAATATTGACGGGGTAAAGACGAATATCCCGTTGCATCGAGAGATCGTGAAAAACGAAGACTTCAAAGCCGGTAGTTTCAATACAGGTTTTCTGGATGCCAAGATGGATGCGTTCAACCTGGATGCAAAATCTTCCCTTGAAGATGAAGAGAAGAAGATATCTTTTATTTCCAACATGATCAAAAAAATAAAAGAGCATAAGCTAACGACAAGGAGTTAAGATGAGTGCAATACCACAAAATGACCTTATGAGCAATAACTGTATCAAGCGTATCAAACCAAGCTTACTTCGAGATGTGAAGACGGAAGCCTTGCTGGTGTTCGCCCGTACGGCCTTGGAACGTTATTTCAGAGAATTGGATGCTGCACAAACCGAAGCAGCGTGCGAGTCAGACGAGTCGGCGGTGTATGTCTATACAGAATTAAAAAAACTGCTAGGACAGCTCCAGGAATCGGTAGTCAATGTGGACTATCTGATCAATTTGGTACAGAGTTCAAAGCAGTATCCCGGGCTAAAGCTCCTGGTGAAACAAGAAGAGCCGCTGATGGATTATTATGATGTGATGGCACAACAGGTGCGTAATCATTTCGCGGGCCAAGCGGTCTATCTACCGGTGTTTCTGGTTGTCAGTGTCCTGGCTGAATGGGTGCTCGGTGAAGAGAAGTCTACGCATATCTATCCGTTTTTGCAAGAGATTGACTTTTTGGAACTCATTGGACAGTTTGAAAGCAAACGTGAACACTTTTATCAGGACGATACCTGTAAGATAAGCGAGATTCACGAACTCTCCTTTAAGATTGTGGAGAAGCTGAAAAACTACAAGTATAAGGCGAATAAAACCAGGATTTCAAAAAAAAGAAAACGATAGCGCTGGTTCAAATATTATAAAGTTTTTAAAATATTTGACAAGTATCAAAGATAAGCATGCTTTTTTTATGCTTGGCTAACATATGGCCGTTATTTTGATTAGGAGTTAGAAAATGAATATTGATTTAATATTACAGAATATGTTGAATCCACCGGTACTCTTCTTTTTTTTAGGGATGCTGGCTGTGTTTTTAAAATCTGAACTGTCTATACCACAACCTTTGCCAAAACTGTTCTCACTGTATTTGCTTATCGCAATCGGTTTGCATGGAGGGTATGAGCTTTCTAAAAGCGGGTTGGATCTATATATCTTCAAGGCACTTTTGATAGCAGTGCTCATGTCCATGATCGTACCCATCTACAGTTTTTTTGTATTGCGTACCAAGATCGATGTCTATAATGCCATTGCCGTCGCGGCTACCTTCGGGTCCATCAGTGCGGTCACTTTTATCACAGGTATTACCTATCTTCAGACGATCGGTGTGGAGTATGGCGGATTTATGGTCGCCTCCATGGCACTTATGGAATCACCTGCTATTGTCATCGGACTGGTTTTCGCTGCTATTTTCGTCAAGAGTTCAGAGGGTGATGAGAAAGAGAAGACCGATTGGAAAGAGATCCTGCGTGAGGCTTTTTTAAATCCTTCGGTATTCTTACTCGTGGGTGCTTTGATTATCGGAATATTGACAGGGGAGAAAGGGTGGCATTCCATGGAGCCGCTCTTTGGAACACTCTTCAAAGGTTTCCTGGCATTCTTCCTCTTGGATATGGGACTTGTCGCGGCAAGGAAGATCCATGAACTGAGAAAAGTCGGTTTCTTCCTCATTGCCTTTGCACTGATCATGCCAATGGTCAATGCGCTCGTAGCAACAGGTATAGGGTATACTTTTGAGATCGAAAAAGGGGATGCATTCTTGCTGGCACTGCTTAGTGCAAGTGCATCGTATATTGCTGTGCCTGCAGCGATGCGTCTATCGGTTCCTCAGGCCAACCCAGGTATTTATTTACCTCTGAGTCTGGCGGTGACCTTTCCGTTTAACATCTCATTGGGGATACCGTTATATTATTTTGTCATTAATTCATTGTGGGGGTAAGATCATGCAACAGATGAAAAAAGTCGAATTTGTCATTGAAGCAGTATATGTGAACAGGTTATTAGAACTGTTTAAACGACATGGCATTCATGGGTATACCATCATCAAGGATATTGAAGGTGCTGGCGGACATGGCCTGAGAACTGCCGATGATGTGAGCGATATCTTTAGCAATAATTATGTTTTTACGGTTTGTGAGGCGGGCCAGTTCGAAGATATGGAAACAGATGTCCGAAAGTTTTTGGAGATATATGGCGGGAAATGTATGCTTAGTGATGTCATGTTACTGCTGGGTGAAAAGCAAAGACGAGAAAAGATCAACCTTCAGTACTCCGGTAGTATCAACTAGGGAGGAATACCGGACATATCATCAAGGGTAAACCCTTGTTGAAAATAGCACGGTTGCTTTTTTGGGTATCCTTAAGATTTTATATAGTTTACATAGTAGTTAGGCTAAAATACCGTATTACGTCTACAAAGAGATAATATGGATAAAAACTTTAACTACTCTAATTTAAAACTGGGGATTATCGGCGGAGGACAACTGGGCAAGATTATGTCGCAAAAAGCCAAAAAAATGGGCTTTCATGTGACGATTCTAGATCCGACCTTCAACTGCCCTGCCGCTCAGGTGTCCGACAAACACATCATGGGCGGATTTCATGATAGTGAGAAACTTGAGCAGCTGGTTCAAGAGAACGATGTCACTACCTTTGAACTAGAGCATGTCGATACAACCATTTTAAAAAAGTTATACGACAACGGACATAATATACATCCTTCTCCTTACGTTATTGAACTGATTCAAGATAAATACGAGCAGAAAAAACTGCTTGATGAGAGCGGTATACCTGTACCAAAATATAAAAGTGTGCAGACAGATGAGGACCTGGCCAGTTTTGGTTTTCCAGTGATCCAAAAGAGTAAAAAAGAGGGATACGATGGAAAGGGCGTGTTGATGCTCAAGTCAGCAGATGATATCCCGAATGCTCTAAAGACAGAGTCCTTTATTGAAGAGTTGGTAGACATTGACAAAGAACTTGCGATTATCGTTGCCAGAAATATGGAAGGCGAGATCAAATGCTATCCGGTTGTGGAGATGCTGTTTGACGAGCGCGTCAATATCTGTGACAGTGTCATGGCCCCTGCAAAAATATCCAAGGAGATCGAAGAGCGTGCTATAGAGATCTCAGAAAAGTCAATCAAAGCACTTGATGGTGTAGGTATTTTCGGGGTGGAGCTCTTTTTGACAAAGAGCGGTGATATTCTGGTCAATGAGATTGCTCCCAGACCACATAACTCCGGGCACTATACCGTTGAAGCCTGTGCGACTTCACAGTTTGAGCAGATCATCCGTGCAGTGACAAATCTTCCTCTTGGTTCGACAAAACTGATCTCTCCGGCTGTGATGGTCAATGTCCTGGGAGAAGAGGGATATGAGGGCGAGCCTTTTATTGACGGGATTCATGAGGCCCTCGAGATCCCTGAGCTCTCTTTTCATTTTTATGGTAAAAGTTTTACCAAGCCTTTTCGGAAGATGGGACATATCACTGTTTTGGATGATGATATTGATAAGGCACTGGAAAAAGCGATGAGGGCGAAAAATATTTTAAAAGTCAAAGGAAGCAAAAAGATATGAGCAAAGCAGTAGTTGGGATTATTATGGGAAGCGATTCGGATCTGCCGGTGATGAGTGCTGCGGCAGATATATGTGAAGAGTTCGGTATTGCTTATGAAGTGGATATCGTATCGGCGCATAGAACTCCGGGTAAACTGGTAGAGTATGCCACCAGTGCGGCCGATAGGGGTCTAAAGGTGATTATCGCCGGTGCAGGTGGTGCGGCTCACCTTCCGGGAATGGTTGCTTCAGAAACAGCTCTTCCGGTGATCGGTGTACCGGTGAAGGGAAAATCCCTTGAGGGAATGGACTCACTGCTCTCTATCGTACAGATGCCAGGAGGTGTTCCTGTGGCAACGGTGGCAGTCAATGGGGCAAAAAATGCGGGTATTCTGGCCGCTCAGATCATTGGTGCCAGTGATAATGAACTACGTGCAAAGATCAGTGCGTATAAAGAAAACATGGCAAAAGAAGTTGAACAAAAATCACAGAAGTTACAGGATCTAAAGTACAAAGCCTATCTCAGTCAGATGAACTGAGTCTTCTCGTTCAGGGCTTTTCCATCTATTTGGAAGAGTCCAATCTTAAAACATAGTCCTATCTTTATTTTAATTTTTTTCATAAACAATCTTGCTCTTTTTTAGTGTTACTATAGTAATAAAAAAGAATAATATGAAACAGGTTTTATTTTTATTTCTTCTTGTTACCATACTTAATGCGAATGAGCATCGTCTCCTTGTATCGGGATTTACAAAGCATGAAAAATCACACCGAAACAACGGTGATACGTATAATGAGGTCAATTACGGTATAGGGTATGAGTTCACGAGCTTTAGGGAGTATGATGAACTTTACTTCGGCTCAAACTTCACCGCCTTGAAGGACTCTATGGATGAATGGCAATATACCATCTCAGCCTCTCCCAATATCCGTTTTAAACTCAGTGAAAACAGTTCCGTATCAATTGGTGTCGCTGCCTTTGTCATGGTCAAAAAAGACAATTATAAAACAGATGTATTGCCCGAAGATGCAGCGTATGATCTGTTAGGGGGAGTGGCGCCATTGAGCTCTTTTTATTATAAGGACTTTAGTGTCAATACGGCCTATGTTCCCTCATTTACACATGGAAAGATCGAGAATGTAGGTTTTTTGATTGTCTACTTTGGCTGGAAGTTCTAAGCTGTCTGCGGATGTTACGAGTAGATACAAGGAAGAAAAATACGATGAATTTAGAGTGATTTGACGGATATGATTTCTTTGCCTCAGTTTGTTTGTGATACTTTTAAAGGTCTTAGATAATTACGGGAATACCAAGGAGATATCATGAGATATTTATTATCTGCAGTTGTACTATTGTTTGTATTAGGATGCGGCGGGGAACAACCTAAGGTTGAACTGCTCTCTTACCCTTCTTGGTACCTAAACCCGCCATCTAACACTACAGCGTCTTTATACGGTGTAGGAGAAGGTAGTGACATCAATCAGGCGAAGGCAGCGGCACTAAGCTTTATCTCAGAGTCCCTTTCTCTGACAGTCAGTTCGGAGTTTAAAAAGCAAGAATCCAGTACAAAATATGACGGTGGAAGCAGTAGCTATACTTCGGCAGTGAGCAGTATCAAAGCCCAGGCAAAAGAGATGGAGTTCAGTGAGTATAGGATCATCAACAATCAACAGATGGGTGAAAAGATCATTCTGTTGATCGAGGTCTCAAGGGAACGGCTTTTCCAGGATCAGAAGTTAAAACTCGAACGCTTTTCCAAGGAATTGGAAGGAGAAAAGCTTCAAATCAAAAAGGCTCCGATCATCAAACAGGTCTCCCTTTATAAGCAAAGAGCACAAAAGCAACATACGCTGAAATCTCTGGCACTCCTGGCACAGACGATCAACAAAAATTTTGACATTGATCCTTACTTAGAGCAGTCAAGAGAGGTCGCAGAGGCTGAAAAAGGTGCACAGCATCGCGTCAAGATCGCTGTAAGTTCAGATGTATCGATGCAGGTCTTTGTGGATACGGTAAAAGAAGCCTTGAACAAAGAGGGCATAGAAGTCAGTGCAAAAGGTGCCAATACCTATGTATATCTCAGCGGCTCTTTTCAAACGGATGAAGTCTATGGTTTTAAGATCGCAAAAGCAAATCTACTATTGACAAGTAAGCAGGCTGATAAGGGGATCGCATCGAACAATATCACCATAAGTGGCAAGTCACGATATGATTATGAAAAGGCAAAACTGGATGCCCGCAATCTGTTGGCACGAAAATTTGAGCAAGAGGGTCTATATGCCGTCTTGGGCATAGAGTAAGCTTAGATAAGGAGAAGATATGAGAGCGAATAGATATATCAATATTGTATCTGTGACAGCGGTGTCCTTACTGCTGTTCAGCGGGTGCGGTACAGGTATTGCAAACCTGAATGCCTATAGACCTTATGAGATCCCAAGGGCAGATGTCATGCCGTCCAAGCAGGCATTAAAAGGGGAAAAAGTCAAAGTCGTTATCACCAGTATCGATGACAGCGGGTTTAACGAAGCCCGATCGGCCAATCTAGGTAAGGCACTGATGCGTATGATAGAGACAAAGATAGCTAAGGATAAGGCAATCGAAGTACTGGATCGTTCAGCGACACAGAAGTTTGAAGATGAGATGCGTCTGAGTGAGATGAACGGGGTGGTTTCTGAGGATAACATCATTCTGGACTCGGCGGATTATGCCATCTCGGGGGAGCTTAAAAATGCAAGTTTTACCTCCCGTTTCGTACAGGCACGCCAGTGGACAGACGATAAGGGAAAGGTCTATGTGACTCCGGCGCATTACGTCTATACCGCTGAGGTCGACGGACAGATCAAGATCTATGCCTTGCCTTCCATGCGTATAGAAAAGATCATCCCTTTCAGCGATAATAAAAGTCGAAATGAGGACTCCAAGTTCTTAGGTAAACGTGCCTATGTCGATCACGGTCTGTTGAACAAAGCAGCCGAGGATGCTATCCACGGTGCCCGTATCGAGTTGAAAAACTTTTTTGCACCCAAGGGATATATCATCGAAGCCCGTGAACTCGATGGGGACAAGATTGTCAAGATATCCCTGGGCTCTCAAGATGGTATCAAAGAGGGGGATGAACTGGAGATATTCACGAAAAAGAGGGTGCAAAACCTTTTAACAGAAGATGAGAGCATTGAGTCACACCGTATCGCTAGGGCAAAGATCTCCGACAAGATACAGAAGAGATCGGCATGGGCTGAGATCGAAGATGAACTTGATGGGGATGAGATCCATCTTGGTGATGAGGTCAAAGTCCTTTATACGAAAGGATTCATGGATTATATGAACGATATGGGACGTCTGACAAACTCACTGGCCAAATAGGTCCCATGTAAACTAATTGTTATAGTAGACTGGTATAATTCGTTAAATTTTAATTGAGGCTTTTTTATGATCAAAAAATGTTTGTTTCCAGCGGCAGGTTATGGTACACGTTTCCTGCCTGCGACCAAGGCAATGCCCAAAGAGATGCTTCCGGTATTGACCCGTCCACTTATCGAGTATGGGGTGGAAGAGGCTGTTCAGGCAGGTATGAGTACTATGGCTATCGTCACAGGACGTGGTAAACGTGCTATTGAGGATCATTTCGATATCTCTTACGAACTTGAGAACCAGATCAAGGGTACTTCCAAGGAACCGTTGCTGAAAAGTATCCGTGACCTGATCGGTAAATGTACCTTCTCGTATACCCGCCAGATAGAGATGAAGGGCCTGGGACATGCGATCCTGACCGGAGAGACTCTGATCGGGAATGAACCCTTTGCCGTTGTTCTTGCAGATGATTTGTGTGATGGTAATAGCCACGGAGGCGTCCTTTCTCAGATGGTAGAGTTATACAAAAAGTACCAATGCTGTATTGTCGCCATTGAAGAGGTACCTAAAGAAGAGACACATAAGTATGGGATGATCGCAGGTAAAGAGATTGAAGAAGGCGTTTTTATGATCTCAGATATGGTAGAAAAACCAGACCCTAAAGATGCCCCTTCCAACCTTGCGATCATCGGCCGTTATATCCTGACACCTGATATCTTTGATGTGATCCGGGAGACGAAACCGGGTAAAAATGGAGAGGTCCAGATCACGGATGCCCTGTTGACCCAGGCAAAAGAGGGGATGGTACTCGCGTATAAGTTCAAGGGAGAGCGTTTTGATTGCGGTAGCGTGGATGGATTTGTCCAGGCGACGAACTACTTCTACGACAAGAGCAAGGGCAAAGCTACCCAAAAGAAGTAGTGCACTGCTTCGATAGTCATTATTAAAGCCTGTTGACTCTTTAATTGGCGGAATGATTCCACGGTATTGTCGTATAGCATGCAGTTGTTATATGGATCAAGCAGCGGATGAAGAGATGCTGTGATGTAAAAAAATATAAAGTTGTTTTATGATCGATATCGTCTTATATATCCACATTCTTTCGGCGACGGCATGGATAGGGGGAGCACTCCTGCTCTTTTTGCTCGGCATTTTTCTAAAGGGCGAGCAGGCGCAGGCACAGACGTATGAGTATTTAGGCCCATTGTACGGATATTTTGAGAGCTTTTGGTTGATCGTATTGTGGATTACCGGTCTCATCATGTTCTATCATTTCGGACTGGACGCTAAACTGACACTTGATATTGAGATATCGCGATTAGGGTATATGATGGCACATAAACTCATCTATGTGATATCGATCACTATCCTGACCGGTATACATATGGTGATCGCCTTTAGAACCCACCAATCATCCCGCACGAACTTTCAAAAGTTTGTCTCAAGGGGAAGCTCCCTTTTGATCTTTTTCCTCAATCTCGGCATCTTGTGGTTTGCGATGCAGTTGCGACAGATCCTTTATTAAGCACTTTTAGTGATAATCAGATAGATAAAAAACGGTCCACCGATTAGGGCGGTTACAACCCCGATAGGGATTTCACTTCCGTATGAGAAAAAACGGGCGAGGGTGTCACAAAAGAGCAGAAACAGGCCGCCTAGAAAAAAGCTTGGAAAGATCAATGAAACAACCGGTTTTTCATAAAGCTTACGTACCATATGGGGAATAATAAGACCGATAAAGCCAATGGGCCCTGTAAGACTCACAAGTACCCCGATCGCCAGAGAAGAGATGATCAAGAAGAGGTAGGTCAGTCTTTTGGTGTTGATCCCTTTCAGTGCGGCTTGTTCATCGCTGATGGAGAGCAGCTGTAGCTCAAATCGTTTTAGCCAGAGTGACAGTAGTAACAACAGGGCAAATAGTGCTATTGTGATCACATGCACATAACCCACAGTAGAGAGGCTACCCATAGTAAAACGCATAATGGTCGCTGTTTCGGTAAATGAACTGAGATAGAAGATGACCATGAGTGCAGAAGTATAGAAAAAGGAGAGGGCGATTCCCAAAAGAAGCAAAGAGGTCTGCTCGGACTTCTTGAGGTATCGTGATAATACAATGAGCATGATAACGGTAGAAAAGGCACCGATAAAGCCAAAAAAGGAGACGGCAGAGATACCGATGATCACTCCTAATCCCAATTTGATAGCGAGGCCTGCACCCAGTACTGCTCCTCCCGAAACGCCGAGGGTAAAGGGGGTCATCAAGGCATTGCGAAAGAGGGTCTGAAAAAGCAAGCCGGCCAAGGCGAGGGTCCCGCCCGTGAAAAAGGCAAGCAGTATTCGCGGAAGGCGAAGCTCAACAAAGATGCGTTGAGAAAGGGAACCGCTCTCTAGAAGTGTGTCAAGTTCAAGGTTGGCTGTACCTATAAAAGGGGAAAGCAGTGCCGTGCCTAGAAGAAAAAGCCAGACGAGTCTATTCATAAGAGACTCCGATAACACCTTTGTCATTGACAAAGGAAACTCCATAGGCAAGACTGAGTTGCTCCTTGTCGAAAAACCCTTTCTCATGGTAGGTTGCTTTTTGCTTGTTTAAAAAGAGTACAGGATCATTCAGGTGGGCTGCGAGTTGTATATCATGGGAGATCAGTATGGTCTTATGCCGTTGTCGAAGTTTTTTGAGTTCCTGTACAAAAAGGGCCGTGTTTTTAGGATCCAGGTTGGAGGTGGGCTCATCAAAGATCAAGATAGTGCTTTTTTGCGCAAGGGCCTGGGCAATGAGGGTTAACTGCTGCTGACCTGAGCTGAGTTCATGGAGCCTGTGAGAGCAAAGAGAGGCAAGACCCATCTCTTCCAGGGCTTCTTTGGCGATCTGTTTATCTTCCTGAGTATAGTCTTTAAAGGAGTCTTTATAGGGATAGCGCCCCAAGAGGACAAACTCTTCGACGGTGGTAAAACTTTCAAAACTGTGCATCTTAGCCGGTATATATGCAATGCCTTTGGCCCGTTGACGCGGGGGGATAGAAGAGAGCTCGTGATCTGAAAGTTTGATCGATCCCGCATAGGGAAGAAGCCCACATAAGGCCTTGGCCAAGGTACTTTTACCCGAACCGTTCGCACCCAGGACAAGCAGATGTTCCCTGAATTCAAAGGAGATGTTTTCTAAGATGGGGGTGTTTTCATAGGCAAGTGTGAGTTCAGAGACAATCATTGTTGAATAACCTCACAGATATCCAGGATGGATTGGGCCACACGATGTGAAGGGATGGAGAGATAATCTTTACTCAGGATGTAGACCTCTTTGTTTTTAGCTGCTGCAATAGGGATATTGTACCAGAGTTCTTTTGCTTTCTGAAAATCCACTTCCCCGTCAGTAGCACTGTGATGAAGCAAGATAACCATATCCGGGTTTGTCTCTATCACTCCCTCGTAATGCAAGACAGGTTGGCTCAGTTCCGTTTTGTCATAGGCATTCTTCGCTCCGCACAGATGGATGATATCCTCATAAAAGATATCATGTCCTGCGATGTATAAGCCCCGGTTGATATCCATAGAGAGACCATAGACAATAAGCACACGTTTATCTTGGGTCTTTGAGTCTTTCACTTTGGCAATAGCATTATTGATAGGAGTAAGAAGGGGGCCTGGATCCGCCTTAAGGACAGCGGCGATCTGTGTGATCGAATGTTTGATATTATCGATGGTACTCATCTCAAGGCTTAAGGTCTTGATACCCAGTTGATGTAATTGATCCAGGGTCTTTTCATAATGATGCTGACCGATAACAATAGTGGGGTTAAGGGAAAAAATCTTCTCCAGTGAAGGATTGGAATATCCTCCGATCTTGGTGATACCTTGAACCTCTTCAGGATAGAAGGAAAATTCACTTACACCTACGAGTTCCTCACCCTTTCCCAGAGCAAATACCACCTCACTGATAGAAGGAGCAAGGGTGACAATACGCTCTTTGGCAAGGAGGTTGGAACCAAGAAGAATACAAAGCAGAATCAAACGCATTAGACAGCCTCTCTCTCGCGCTGAAACGACCAGGTCTGTGTATCTAGGATAATGTGGTCTGCATAGGCGAAGCGACGGCCAAAGGCCTCTTCCAAGGAGATCTTCTCAAATAGATGCATGAGTACGCGAATCACTCCGGCATGGGTCATTACCAGGATATGCTCATAGGGTGCCGCCTCGGGAAGAAAGCGGGTAAAGAAGTCTTCTATGCGCTGGATATATTCTCCATATGCTTCTCCATCAAGGGCATTGATCCATTGTTCAAAATCCTCATAGGTGAAGCTCTCCATTGCAATAATCTCATCAAAGCTCTTGCCCTCATGGCATCCCCATGATTTTTCCCTGAGCATGGAGGTGTATGTGGGCTTTAGGTCTAAATCAAAGGCTTGCAGCGTCTGCTTGCAGCGTTTAAGATCCGAGCAGAATATAGCATCATAGTGTTTACCCTGAAGTCTTTGGGCAAGTTCCTGAGCCTGTTTTCTGCCTTTTTTGGAGAGAGATATATCTATATGCCCGTTATATTTATGATGATAAGCCTCATCGACTTCGGCATGGCGTACAAGGGTGATCAGCATAGCAGAAGGACCCCATGCAGTAATAGGATTTCCGTACCTTCGATCATAAAGCCGTACAGATCTCCTGAAAACCCTCCAAAGCGTCTATTGAACCAGAGTTTGAAAAACAGGAGCGAGACTAAAGAAATAAGCAGGAGTAGAACTCCCTTAGGCATGCTAATAGAGACAAGGGAGACAATGAGTATGGAGCAAAGCAGCTGAGTGATATTGAACTCTTGTTTGGCTAGGGTACTCATCCCATTCTCTCGGATATAGGGAAAAAAGTAGATGGCTAAGACGGCGTTAAAACGGGCCAACATCAGAATAATAGGAAGTGCCCAAAGGGCATCAGTCACAACAAGAACGGACGCTTTCACGATCAAAAAGACAGCGGTGTATGTCATCCCCATAGCACCAACATGGGGGTCTTTCATCACCTCCAATGCTCTCTCTTTTCTAACGAAGAGGGCATCAATCGTATCGGAGAGTCCATCCAGATGCAGAGCGCCCGTGAGGACAACCCACGATGCAAAGAGTAAGATATGCAGATGGACCGGTGGGATATAAGGCTCAAGCAGGTGAGAGAGGCCATAAAGGATAGTTCCAAGGATAAAACCGACAAGGGGATAGAACATTACGGCAAAACCGTTTATCCCCTTAAAGAAGTCGTGCACTCTAAAAAAGGGAAGTGTGCTTAACATCGACACTGCTAAAGCAAAGCCCATCGCTGTTTTTTTGATCATTGTTTGCCCTTAATCTGTGTAGAAATACCGGCAATGACATGAAAGACTTTGTCCGACCGGGAGGCTATGAGCTGGGAGATCCGCCCTGAGATGTCGACGTATTCCCGGGCAAGGGCATTGTCGGCAATCACACCCGATCCCACGTCATTCTGTACAAAGACGATATCATGGGGAAGGGCCAGGAGTTTTTGTATATGCTCGTGTATCGCTTCATACTCGAATCCATGATAAAGCATATTGTTGATCCACATAGAGACACATTCGACCAAGACAGTGCTCTTCATCGGTGTGATCGCCTCATAGATATTTAAAGACTCCTCTACAGTCAAGAAACGTTCGCTGCGTTGGAGTTGATGGGTTTTAATGCGCTCTTTCATCTCCTCATCGACGAACTCGGTCGTGGCTAGATAGACAGGAGGGAGCTTGGAGTGCTGCAGGCAAAACTGCTCGGCATGAAAGGACTTTCCGCTTTTGACACCGCCTATGAAAAGGGCTTTCATCGTATCTCTCCTATGATAGTCTCAAGGTCTATATGTGTATTGATAAAGGAACAATACGCTTTGATTTTATTCGCTTTAAATGATTTGAAATTATACCCTGTATACTCGGAGGAGATCCTGGAAAAGAGTCGGTCTCTGAAATTATCATTCTCCAAAAGCCCGTGCAGAAAGGTCCCATACACATTTTCATTTTGAAAGGAGAACTGGTCGGCCTTTGCATAATGGATCTCGTAACCTTCTATGTTCATGCCAAAAAGGGTATATTCTCCCTTGGCAAGGGTCTTTTCTGCTTCAAAATGTAGTGTTTCTTTGATAAGACCAAGCCCAGTCTCTTGTGTCATGGGCTCCTCTTCAACCCCTTTTTCATCATAGAGTGTTTCAAACATCATTTCATACCCTCCGCAGATACCCAGTATTATCCCTTTATACTGTTTTAGAGCTGTCTCAACTCCTTGTTCCTTGAGCCACTTGAGGTCTGTGATTGTACGTTTGGACCCTGGGATGATGAGAAGATCGAATTGATCAAGATGGTTGAGGGTCTCTATAAAACTGACGAGGACTTCAGGATCATTGATAAGGGCTTCAAAGTCGGTGAAGTTGGAGAGATGGGGGAGCCTGATCACGGCAGCATTGATATGGGCATTGGGTTTGTTCTGTTGATAATTTAGAAGGGACTGTATATCTTCAAAGCCAAGGTTCAAGGCTCTGTAGGGGACAAGGCCAAGCACTTTCAGTCCAAAGGTCTCTTCAATGATACGTCTGCCTTCATCAAAGAGGGATGTATCACCTCGAAATTTATTGATGATCACACCGATGACGTTCTTTTTGAGGTCTTCAGGTAAAAGATTATAGACGCCATAGATTGAGGCGAACACCCCGCCTTTTTCAATATCAGCCACTAGGATGATCTTGGTGTTAAACTCGGTAGCGATATAGATGTTGGAGAGATCCTTGTCCATAAGGTTAAGCTCCACAGGCGAACCGGCTCCCTCAGCCACGATAAGCTCATACTCTCGTGCCAAGTCTTCGAAAGCTTCTTTAACGATGGGTTTAAGGGTGTCCAGATTGGCATAATAGTCCCTGACATCCTGTTCAGAAGTAGCATAGCCCCTAAGAATGAGTGAGGCTTTATTCTCCTTACCTGATTTGAGTAAAACAGGATTCATCTGAGCTGAGGTCTGCAGGCCTATAGCCTCTGCCGCAAAAAATTGGGGGATAGCTATCTCTCCACCCTTATCACAGACAGCAGAATTATTGGATACGTTCTGCGCCTTAAAGGGGGCCGTCTTGAAGCCTGCATGGTGCAGAAGATAGGTGAGGGCAAAACTCAAGGTGGATTTGCCTGCATCCGAGGAGGTCCCAAAGATACTAAGATGTTTAGCCAAGGTAAGACTCGACCTTGGAAGTAAGGGCTTTGGCAGAGATACCATGGGCATAAGCATAAGAGATACACGCGCCGGCACCGACACCCTCTTTAGCCTCTCCCTCATCATAAAGTTTAAGGGCAGGGTGATGGCTCTGCTCAAAACTAAAGTCAGCATAATAGGCCTTCAGACGAAAATCCAGCTGATCGATTAGGGCCTGAATATTGGAATCCTTGTCCTCAGCGATCCATTTGGTCGTACAGAGGTGGATACGTCGATGGTCATGATGGATGCCTCGCAGACCGGCAATGGTGTTTGAAATTAACAGAGCCGCTGCCATCTGGGTCCCCCCTGCAAGGACGATATTGAAACGTCTGGATGCAGAGAGGATGAAGCCGGCTGTAAACATGAGCATATTATCAGACGTGTGGCCAAGTTTTTCATAGATGGACATATTCGTATGCAGTTTTGCGAGTGCTCTGGAGATGGTCTTTTCTTTGATGCTTGAGGGGGCGTCTTTAAAAGAAGAAGCGAAGAGTCCCTCTGTTTCATAGCCTAAGGCGGTGATACTGGCTTGCGCGGTCGTTGTCCCTGATGGGGTGCTTTCACCCAGTATGAGATAGTCTCCTTGAAGTTGATACTTCTTGCCAAACTCGAACCCCTTCTCAAAGAGACCCTCGGCATCAAAGCCTTTGGCTGCCGTGATACTTGGGGTCGGTGCGATGTCAAAATCAAGTACCTTGCATTCTTGAGGCTTGTTTTGCAGACCGAGATTCAGGATAGAAAGATCACTAAAGGGAGCAAGCTCGTGCACAGCTCTAGTGAGCAGAGCAGGTGTAGGAACCCCTTTTGGTGTTTCTGCGATCTCCCCCAACGAGAAGACTTTTCCCGTTGATATGAACTCCGCATCCAATGTTGGCGTTAGGGGGATCTTACCGGGGATACCTGCCTGTGTCAGCCGAGGTGTCTCACAGGTATGGGTAACGCAAGCCGCTAGTAAAAAGTCGGCTTGTTGCGCTTGAAAAGGTGAGCTGTTAAGTGAAATCTTTTGCATGATAGACTATATCAGAAGGTGCTTAAAATGAAGCATTAAGCCCGGCATAGTACGAGCGCTCTGCTGTTGCATAGCCATCACGAATCTGATAATACTTGTCACCGATATTGTCTATCTTTGCGTAGATTGTAAAGTTTTTATTGATCGTATAATTTGCAACGGCATTATAGACTGCATATTTTCCTGTTTGTGCACCTTGTCTCCCATCCCGATCATAACGCTCACCGATGTACTGGCCATTGAGCCCAATGTTTATGTCATCATTGATATAATAGAAGAGGTTTCCATCGACCTGGTGTTTAGGACGTGAGCGTAGGAATTCCTTGTTGGCATTTTTTGCGCTGAGATAGGTGTAATTAAGATTAAGGGAGAACATGTCAAAGAAGTCATCCTTATATCCCAATTCGACCCCTTTGAGAGTAGATTCACCGCTGATGTTCTCAAAATTCCCAGCATAGGTTATAAAATCAGTTACAACATATTCGATAAGATTGTCGACCTTATTATGAAAGTATGTCGCTGTAAGCTTTTCATTTCCAAGGGATATGTCAAAGGTTTTACTTGTTTCCGGTGCTAGAAGGGGATTGCTGAAACTGGCCGGTGCATAGAGTTGATAGAGCGTAGGGGCATTATACCCCGTACCGTAGTTGGCGCTTAAGTAGATATCCTCATACAGGAATTGTTTAAGACCTACTTTTCCTGTTGTCTCATCATCGAAGGCACTGTAAGAGTCAAAGCGTAAAGACTCGGTGATGATCGTTTTGCCAAGCTCTCTCAGGAAAATGAATTGATTGTAGTTTGTTGCAAAGACTGATGTTGCATCATAGCTTTTCTCAATTGGATTACCTGCATTCTCATGTTCAAAGTCTTGATAGCTTCCCCCGACGCGTAAAAAGGAGTCATCCATGTAGTTGATACGGTCTTGGAGCAAGATTTCTTGCACATTCCCTTTGAATTCTTGAACCTTTCTGTGAAGATAAGAATAGTTATATTGAAGGCTTAACTCATTCAGCTCATCTGTATGTTTGTAGGCTGCGGAATAATAACGGTTGTCAATCTTGTCAAAATAGGTTGAGATGCCAAATCCATAGGGATCATCATAGTTCTTTGCATCAACTCCACCTCCTGCGTCATACTCGACATAGGCATCAATGCGCTTCATATACGCTTCGATACGATCTTCGTCACTAATGTTGTAGCCTAGTTTGATATCATAGGTAGTATTTGTATACGCATCATCTTCGTAGTCAAGTTCATCTCCTCGTTTTCCATAATCAGGGGAGCTGTGTGTCGGTTCGGTAGCAGAGAAACCGTCTGTCTTAATACGGGAGATTCCTGTTGATATATCAAAGGAATCTGTTTTGTGGGAAAATTGGAGACTGCCTTGTTGGGTATTAAAAGAACCTGCTTCTATATTGCCAGAGATATGTGTCCCTTGTTTTGCGTTCTTTGTAATGATATTGACAACACCGGCAGAGGCATCAGAACCCCATACACCAGATTGTGCGCCTTTGATGATTTCGATTTGTGCTACGTCACGCAGCTGTAGATGGGAATATTGTGCTCCACCTGTAATATCGTTGTAACGGATGCCGTCAATAAGGACTAGGACACGTTGTGAATCCATACCGCGTAGAAGAAAGGAACTGTTCTGTCCCATCCCTCCATTGCTAACCATGGCAATATTTCCAGGGCGATTCATCGCTTCAGCAAGTGTTTGAACATGGGCTTCTTGAAGATCATCGGATGTGATGATCGTTACGGATTCTGTAATATCTTTAAGATCTTGATGGGTTCTGCTGGCGGCTTGCACACTTACCTCTTCAAGTTCTATTGTTTGTGCGTAGAGGTTATTCGATATCAGAGCACTTAGTAGTGATAATGTGATTGTTGTTTTCATGTTTTTCCTAAAATATTGTTTTGTTTGATCGAAGTGAGAAAAGATGTGGGTGGAGATATCCCTGAATGAGTCTTAAAGAAGATAAAAAAGGTTTGTGGAAAATATTTGAATACCTGGCAGAGTGTGTAGAGACGGTTTTTAAAAAAACAGTTACAATGACAGGAGGATGATTGTGGCTGAACAGCACTTTCCTGCAAGAGCGCCTCGAGCTCTTCAAGAGGCTTTTCCTCTTCTTCTAATGTCTCAAAGGAGAGATTACGTGAGACCTGGATAAAGGCGTTGCATTGTGCTTGAAGATTCATATTACTGGAGTAGGCACAAATCGCTGATAAAGAAAAATAGTTTTTTCCAAAGCCCTTAGGTCTTCTCATCCGTCTATCCTGTGAAATAATTTCGGAAGTCTACACCAAGAAATGATGAATGTCAACTCAGGAGGAGGATTGAATAGGACATGCGCTCATGATATCCTTCCAATCGATGGAGAAGTGTTTTTCTATATAGCTTTCATGATGGGGTACCAAACAGCCTGAACAGTCTTGATGTTGATGACCTTCATGCTCAAAGATCGCACCGTCCTTTGAATCGATGGAACAGGTAGAGTGGAGCGTCTTCCCGTCAATAGTCTCTGGGTCGGTATGGAAGCGAAAATTGGGACAGGAACAGAGATAGCAGTTAAGATCCGGCATATCATGACACTTGGTATTACTTTTGTAGAGTTCACAAAAGTCCTGTTCGTGCTGCACCATGTTCTCAAAGCGGAAATAGCGAATGATCTCTTCTTGGTCCATATTTCTGTCAAGAAGCTTTTTTAGCACTTTCTGGTGTTTGTTCGAGTGGAATTCAAACCACTCCTGATAACCCATCATAAGAAGACCTATTTGC
>JBFEXS010000020.1:0-25110 GCA_041562555.1 Sulfurimonadaceae bacterium | reverse complement strand
GATATTATTTTCCAAGTTATAAAAAAGGTTGTTCTCTTTTAAAACTAAATCTAAAACTTCATCTACTGTTAGATTTTTTAGATTAGTCTTATTTAGTTCTTTTGATAGGAGTTTTTCTGCCTCAGGATCTGTTACAACAACAGTAAAAGAACACTCATCACTTAATTGATCAACAAATTCACCAATCTGTGTCCCTTTAATAGAGGAAATTGTGAATAACTGATAGGTACAATCAGCACTTACGGATGAAGTTAGAAGGCTTGCCGCTACTGCACTGCCTAATAATGTTTTTTTCAATGGTTTTAGTATCTGTTTCATGTGTTTTTCCCTATTTTGTTGAGATATTGATATTTTTACTTTTTTGTGCAATAAAGAGTTTTACTTTTTTGTTTTTTCTCTCTAGCACAACATGATTCCTCTGAATCTGTGTGAGCTTATAACCTCTGAAGCTGTCATCTACTTTAAGCCATTTTCCATTGACTAATGCAGATGAGTTTAAGACAATTTGTAAGGTTAAAGGCTCTTTACTCATATCCCTCTTCATCTTAGAAGGAAGGATGCCATTTGCATTTGTTGGTGATTGTTTAATTGCACCACCTTTGACACCTTTGCCATCTTTAGGCTCCGGTTTAATGATAACAAATGGACTTTTTAAAGTAGCAAGCGTTGCTTTGTTGAGTCCATGACGCTGCGGCTTTATCTCCTCGATCTTCTGATCTACCCAGCTTGTGTTCAATGTACTGACACTATTTGTCACTACCGCGGGAGTAGGAGTGGCTTGAACAGCTGAAGGTGCTTCTTCAGCCAAGGCAAGAGTCGATATTAGGGTCGTTATAAGTAGTATTGTTTTCATTAGTATGTGATCCCCCAAACAGAAATTTGCAAGTCACTGTCAACTTGTTCACTCGAACTCATATTGACATCATGAATATCAACTACTAAAAAGCTTTGCTCCAAAGAGTTGACAAACTTCATAGTCTTATGAAAGTTTCCTTTTGCTTTTACTTGGATGTCAAGTACGTGACCGAACGTACTCTTGTCATCAGAAAATTCATTAGACAGGTATTTTAGTTGAACACCATATTTCTTTGCATTTTCAGAAATAGAGTCAATGAATTCACCCCAAGCTTGTTCATCATAATATAAACTTGATATTTGCTCAATCTTATATTTGATGTATTCAGTCTGGTCTTTAACATTAATAAACTCTTGTTTGTAGTTGACAACATCAGCTTTAAGTTGTGAAATTTTACTTTCTGGATTCCACTTGAGGTAGTTGTTGTCATCTTTGATTTTTTTCTCAACAGCCTTGGTCTGGGCTACTGTTCGGTTGTAGCCCTGTTCAGCAGGATCCCACAATAAAAGATAAGATGCTGCGATAAGTGCAGCTGCGATCATGACATAGGTCATATAAATCTCTTGCTGCTTTTTTTCTGCAAAAGATTTATCAATGTCTCCTAAAAAGTCTTCTAAACTCATTTTAGTACCACCTTTAACAGACTTGAATAGATTTTCTTCTCTTCATCATATTCGATTTTTTGAATCGAAAATGTATATTGAGACGACTTCGTTTTTGTATACCACTCGATTAGGTTGGTGATACGTTTATCCTTGCTTGAAAGAAGATTAAGAGTGAAGCTCTTTTCATTGGTCTTAGCATCTTCTTTATAGGTAATCTCATTAAGCTTGACCTTGTATTTGTTGAGATCTTTGGTTAATGCTGAAATGCGTTTGGCCTTCATTGGATAATTGACTTTTACATCATGGATCTGAGTGAGAACACTTTTTTTATCATCGAGAGCTTTCTGCTCGTTATCCAGTAACGTTTTTACCTTCTCTTTTTCTGCAGTATGGTGATTGACACGGTTTTCTCTGTCTTGTCGTTTGATATGCAGTTCCTGGTATTCAGACTCTAAGACTGATTTCTTTACACCTTCAATAGCATCCAGCGTCCAATATGTTCCTGGGTATAATAAAGCGACGATAGCTGAAGCAGCTACTGTCATTATTAACTGACCGCTAGCACGCTTGACAAATGGAGGTGGACGATGAAATCGAGTGAAGTTACACTCATATTTATCTTCACTTTCGAGCTGTGCGGTCAAATGCATAAGCAAATGCATTTGATCAATATACCACTCTTCAGTCTCAAAGCCGTAGTTGAAATCAAAATCACTTGAATCAAGACCTAGGTATGTTTGTGAGTATTCATCCATTCCTACAATGGCACCAACTTCTGAACCAATATATACCTTGTCAATTCTGTCAAGTTCAAAGGCACGTTTAGAGTAGGTCATAACATCATTGATGTGTAAGAAAACTTCTCCAAATAACTTGATCAGATATTGTTGATGTTCACTCTCGCCGCTGCGAAGTCCTTCTTCTGACAGAATCCTTATGAACTCTCTCAGTTCAACTTGCTCACCCAAAAGTTCGCAATAACGGTCATGCATCTGTGAAAAAGAGTATTTAAGTGACTTGGTGTATAAAAACTCTCTGTCATCATAGAGCGTGAGATAGGCATCATCATTTTGAAAGTAGATAAAACAGTGGGTACCACTATCCTCGATAATCTCTTTTTTGTATAAAGTACGCAAGAGTAAAGGCGCTGGAGTGATTTGATCAATATACTTGATCTGCTCAATCGCACCGGCAAAGGCTTCATCAATGCTTAAAGGATCAACGACAAAAACATGATAGTTTTTGTTCCCTTCTTCCACACCTCCAGGAGCTTCTACATAGCTTATCTGGTACTCAATGGCCATATCCAGACCAAGTTCTTCATAGATCTTGTTCTCAATGGCATCGGCTACATCTTCTTCTGATATGCTCTGGCTTATTCCAATCTGCGTTGTAATAAAGTCCTGTGTCTTCAGGTAAGAGGTAGCGTACTGGTCTTTTTGATATTGAGGTTTGTCAGCAACTTTAATCTGCGTCGTTGTTCCCGTATAAAAGCTATTATTATAAGGATTGACAGATATAGTGCTGGAGAAGGCTTGCTTCTGTTTCATTCATTATTCCTAACTGCATAATTTAAAATCACCATTCCACAAAAGGCGTCTTGTTTATAAAACTCAGCCCTGTACCGAAGTCCTTCGCGATCAAGCGAAAACCGTTTCAGCAGTGAAGTTCTAGCAATTTTTATTCCCAATTCATTTTTGTACCTCGGATCCGTATAACCGATCACATTCAATCGGTAATCCCGAGGTGCCTTAAGGACTATATCGGACGTTATTCTAACTTCTGAAGGTAAATGAATAGATTCCACCCTCCCGTCAATAACTGCTTCAAAAGGCCCCTCACACTTTTCCAAACGGAATTTGGAAGTTTTCAAATGAGAGATCTTTTTGTGTCCAACATATAAATCAATAAACCCATCACCCTTCACCACGTCCCCAAGGGGATGTGAGAAGTATAACTCGTTCTTATTTGATTGTAGCGGAATATAACTTAAATTTTTTCTTAAATTGTCCAAGTTGAGGCTTATATTGCCGTTAATTGTGATTTTACCACTGTTTTTTGTGATATTTTTTACACTTTCAGAATCTAAATCAAAGTCTCTTTGGTATTCAATACCCATGATTTGCATGAATGCCTCAATAGCACGGAGTTGATAATAGACTTTTTGCGCAGTCGTTTGAAGCTCTTTACTTGTTTCGATTGCAAAGGCAGGTTTGTTGTTGTTTATTGCAAAGTAGGTTAAGGAGTGTTGCATCTCATTTTTTTTCTTTTTCGTTTTGGTGTTACGGACATTAAAGCCATGATGATCCTGTAAGAGATGTTGATTGAGTTTATCACTCACTTGTTGTGCGATACAACCAAGGTTTGAGAAACTATTGTTATTATCAAGCTGCATTTGATCAATGACGCAGGTCTGTCCCCATGCTCCGGGATTAAAGATAGTGTTTTGATATTTTTCTCTAAAAAAACCGTGCCCATCATGCAGGTTCAATATCAAGTCGACTTTTTCGGATGTGATTAGATTCTTGATATCATTGACAATAGGCAGGTCTTTATCGTCATGGGATATACTTGAGAATTTTCGATTCATATCCCCATTGATGCTGCGTTTATAACGAATAATACTCTCTTTATTAGTGTTGGGAACGATCCAGAGAGCACCTTGATTGATGGTGTAGTGTTCAACTAGTATGGAAGCGGCAAAATAACCACCCGGCTCATTTCCATGTATCCCTGCAAAGATAAGTAGAGTGGGTCCTTTTTCTTTTCCCTCTTTTTTGTACAGTTTAAAGCGATCAAAGGAAAACAATAATGTGGCAAATAGGATTAATAGAACAAGTGTTTTCATCTATTTCTCGGCTAAGATTGTAAAGTGGTCATCGGTTAATTTTACATAAAGCTCTTTAGTCCCGGAAAACTGGTAGTTAGTAGACCGGTATTGCTCATTGAAACTGATCAAGAATATGTTGTTTTCCTTTGTCGGATAAGGCAGTATATTTATATCAAAAAAGTGTATTTGTTTATATTCCTGTTTTGCAAAAATACGTTTTTTATAGCTTGAAAAAGCATTGAAATCAAGTCCGTCACTACGTCTAAAAAGGTTGTCGTAAAAGCTTAAGTAGGTCTCTATATCGTTTTCTTTCCAGGCTGTTTTCCATTGATACAACTGACTGAGTAAAAGGGCCAAATCTTCTTTTTTAACAACCGGATAGTCTGCCTCGTCAATATATACCAGTGTTCTGCTCGGGTCAATATCATAGTCTAAATGTTCAAGGCTTGTATTGTTAATAGCGATACAACCACGTGTGAAGTCATCTCTTTTTTGATGCAAAGGCAGACCGTGTACCCAAATGCCAGAACCATTTTTTCCTTTTATCTTGTCAAAGGTATTTGGATACGAAGTGACAAAGGCAAGGGGACCATAAAAGCTGTCAACTTTTTCAAGTTTTTGAATAAGTTTGTATACGCCTATAGGTGTTTTTAGATCGCCTTCTTTGTACTTGTCTCCTTTTTTGGCCCCGACAAAGGCGGAAAAGTTTTCATGCAATTGAAAACTGTTGTTCTTGTCTTTGACATAAAACCTTAGGCTCGAGCTGTTCTTATCACAAGAGAGCAGGTAGTCAATACTTTCAAAGTATCCAAAACTTGTGTTGATATCCTCAAGCCTGCTATCCCAATACTTTTTGGAGGATAATATCCGATCAAAGGACTGTTCAATACTCTCAACTCCTTTTTTTTGATAGGTGTCAAGTAAGGACTCGTCTGCATAAAGTGACAAGGTGAAATACAATAGAAATAATATGCGCATTAAAACTTATAGCCCATGTCCTCTAAAAATTTCTTATCGTTCGTCCATCCTTTCTTCACAGAGACAAAAAGATCCAGGAAGACTTTTTTTCCAATCAGGTTTTCAATTTGTAAACGTGCATCTTTGCCTATACGCTTGATAGCTGAACCACCTTTACCGATGATGATACCTTTTTGGGTCTGCTTTTCTACAATAATCGTAGCACGGATTTTCTCAAGGTTTTTTCCTTCTTCGACTTTGTCGATAAGTACATCGGACTCATAAGGGATCTCTTCCGAAATATTATTGAAAATCGCTTCTCGAATAAACTCTTTGTAGATATCACGTAACATCTCCGTTGTCAGATCTTCAGGATCATACAAATAAGGAGATATAGGGAGATGTTTGGAGATCTCATCCAGAACGGATTCAAAGCCTATCCCACCTTTTGTCACGGAGACCGGGATAATGGCAAGAAAATGCTCCTGAAAAGCCTGATACTCCTCGATCTTTTGCAAGATTTTTTCATTGCTTACATGATCGATTTTGCTTAACAGAACAATATGAGGGCGTTTTGTGAGTTTTAAAAATTTCTCATATTCCTGCGTCGAATCCGTTACGGGCGCTAAAAATAGAGTAAGATCACAATCACCTATAGCCTTAAGCGCCTCTTCAAGCATGAATTGATTGAGCATCTTCTCTTTTTCGTGTAGTCCAGGGGTATCTACAAAGATAATTTGATTATGCTTATGCATAACGATTGCATTGATCCGCTTGCGTGTGGCATTGGCTTTTTGAGAGACCATGGAAATCTTCTCACCCAGCAGAGCATTCATAAGTGTACTTTTACCTGCATTAGGCCGACCGACAATTGCAACAAAACCACTTTTGGTTGTGTCTTCGATTGATTTCTCACTCATCTGTTTTTCCTTATAGGATATAACGTGCGATATCTTCATCTTCAATGAGGATATCGAGTTTTTCATGAACAAGTTCTTTGGTGATAACGATCTTTTCACCTGCTTTTTCATCTGCCTCGAAGCTAATGTCTTCAATAACTTTCTCTATAACTGTGTGCAATCGGCGTGCACCGATATCCTCAGTCTTCTGATTGGCCGTATGGGATAGTTGTGCCAGGGCTCGTATAGCTTCGTCATCAAATTCAAGTTCTACATCTTCTACACTCAGCAGCGCTTTGTATTGGCGAAGAAGAGAACTTTTTGTTTGTGTGAGAATTTGATAAAGTGCCTCTTCGGTCATTGGGTTAAGCTCAACCCGAAGTGGAAATCTACCCTGTAGTTCGGGAATAAGATCACTTGGTTTACTGACGTGAAAGGCACCTGCAGCAATAAAAAGTATATGGTCTGTCTTGATCTGTCCGAATTTTGTACTGACGTTGGAACCCTCTACAATTGGAAGTAAGTCACGTTGTACTCCTTCTTTGCTTGGATCGCTGCGTCCATCATTCTTAGCCCCTACAGCGATTTTGTCTATTTCATCCAAAAAGATTATACCACCTTCTTCAGCACGCTTTAGTGCCTCATTTTGGATGGCATGCATGTCCAGGAGTTTGTCACCTGCCTCTGCTTTTAATATATGTTTCGCATCAAAGACGCTGACTTCCTTTTTAAGATCCTCTTTACTTAGTCCGGCAAACATTTGAGAAAAGGATTCTTGTACCTTGGCCATTTCAGGGGGCATATTGGTGTCATTGAAATCAATGCTGTTCTTTGGCATATCGATCTCAATGATTTTTTCGTCCATATCACCATTCATGACACGTTCTTTCATTCGAGAACGGGAGTTTTTATATTCCTCTTTTTTTTCAGCACTGGCCATTAAAGGCAGAGGAGGGAGAAGCTTGTCGACAATCTTATCCAGGACATAGTTGCCTATTTGCTCGATGTCTTTTTCTTGATGCTCTTTTTTGACTATATCAATCGAAGTCATTACCAAGTCACGGACCATGGACTCCACATCCCGTCCGACAAATCCGACTTCTGTATATTTGCTCGCTTCTACTTTGATGAAGGGCAAGTTCATCAGCTTTGCCAATCGTCTCGCTATTTCTGTTTTACCTACACCTGTAGATCCGATCATGAGTATGTTTTTAGGCATGATCTCATCTTGAAAAGACTCACTTAATTGCATGCGTCTATAACGGGTACGTAAGGCAATCGCAATGGTTTTTTTGGCATCTTCTTGACCGATGACATATTCATCTAAGTAAGCAACGGTCTCTTTTGGTGTCATATTCATCAGGTGTCCAGTGAAAGAAGTTTAATATTATTATTCGTGTAGATACAAAGTTCGGAAGCTATCTGTAGAGATTCTCGTACCAGAGATTCTTCATCCATATCAGCATGTCGTTTAAGCGCGCGTGCAGCTGAAATAGCGAAATTTCCCCCAGAACCGATAGATGCGATCTCCCCATCCTCAGGTTCAACAACATCACCGTTTCCTGTCAGTATATAGATGTGTTCTCGGTTCAGGACTATCATCATGGCCTCAAGACGACGGAGTACTTTATCTTTTCTCCATGCCTTTGAAAAGTCGATAACAGCTTTGATAAGATCACCCTTACGATTGGCCAAAAAATCTTCGAACATATCGAATAGATTGAAGGCATCAGCTGTAGAACCCGCAAAGCCGGCAAGAATCTCACCTTTATAGAGGGTGCGGATTTTTGTGGCATTGTTTTTTAAAACAGAGTCTCCAAAGGTCACCTGTCCATCCCCACCGATCACTGCCTTGTCTTTACCCTTATATGCCAGTATCGTAGTCGCATCAAACATCTTGACCTTTCTTATTCACTGACAATATCAATCTTCATCATAGCATGTAATCCATGCCCGAGTTTTAGATCAATTTCATGTGTTCCGAGTTCTTTCATCGAAAGTTTGTGGACAATGTGTTTTTTGTCGATATGAATATTATGTTGTTCTTCAACGGCATGGGCAATCTCATCTTTGGTTACGGCACCAAAAAGATGTCCGTTTTCTCCTACTTTTTTCTTGATTGTCGTTACCAGTGTTGTTAGCTTCTCTTTTACTTCTTTAAGCCTCTCCAGTTCAGCTGCTTCATCTTCGGCTTTCTTCTTTTCATGAGCCTTGTGCTGATTTAGAACAGCATTGGTGGCTGCTTTGGCCAAACCTTTGGCAATCAAGAAGTTTTGACCATAGCCATCTTTCACTTCTTTGACTTCACCCGCTTTTCCAAGGCTTTTGACATCTTTGATTAATAATACTTTCATTTTTTCTCTTTATAGTTATTTCAGTGATTCTATCAAAATTGCACTTAGATGTAAATTGTTAACGGATTACTTCCCCTCTATAACCGGAGATCCCGTGGGCAAGATTGATAACAGATCTGAAGTTCATCTTGTCGGATAGAATACGTTGACAATGGGCACTTCTGCTACCTACATGGCAATAGACGATCAAGCTTTTGTCTGTGTCCAGTGCAGCTTTGGCAAGGGAATCAAAAAAGCTTGTCGTAGGTACGAGGGCGTCAGTTCCTTTGATGTGACCGCTTTGATGCTCCATCCATTCACGTACATCTACAAGATTAAAATCAACCATACCAAGTTCACGGGCTTCAAGTAAAGAGGTCAACTCATCCGTGTCAATATCAGTCTTACTCAGTAGTAGTTCACATTCGGCAGTGGTCAAACCACGGGAATGCTCGTGGGTGACCGCTTCAAGTTCATCTTTACATGCTTTGGCCGCAGCATACTCAGGAGTACAGAAGATTTGACAATGGCAGACGCCGTCGTTAGGGATCTCATGCTCAATAGCAGGTTTACATGGGCAGATTCTGTCTTCTTCTTTATTCCCTGTCACAAAAAAGCAGGGACAATAACGCTTGTCATAGATGAGTTTGTTGCGTGTAAGTCCCATTTGAATACCCTCATTGATCTGTGTATCCGGGTTATAGGCATAACCAAATTGGGCAATGACTTTATCAGTAAACTTGATTGTTTTTTCTAACTCGATTTTAAATTCAGCTGACTCCGGATCAACTTTTTTCATTTCAGTACTCATAACGATATGACCTTTGTAAAAAATTATAAATGACTCACCTTCTGTTTTTAAAAGATAGTTTATAAGATGAGAGGTGCCCAACGCAAATGCATAGCAGGCTTTTGTAAGTCTAAATTATTGACCGATGCAAGTGCATCTGTCTATCGCTTATTTACGTGCTTTTCCTGCAATGATAAAGCGTAAAGCATTCAGCTTGATAAAGCCTTCTGCATCTTTTTGATTGTAGACTTCGTCTTCTTCAAAGGTTGAATATTCTTCATTGAAAAGTGAGTCGACAGATTGGCGTCCGACAACGATCACATTGCCTTTGTACAGTTTTAGGCGAACGACCCCATTGACAAACTCTTGTGATTTGTCAATAGAAGCCTGTAGCATCTCACGTTCAGGAGAGAACCAGAAACCATTGTAAATCAGTTTCGCATAACGCGGCATCATCTCATCTTTGAGATGGGCAGCTTCTCTATCAAGGGTGATAGATTCGATTGCTCGGTGTGCTTTTAGCATGATTGTCCCGCCCGGAGTCTCATAACATCCACGCGCTTTCATACCGACAAAGCGGTTCTCTACAATATCAATACGTCCGATACCGTGCTTGTTTCCAAGCTCATTCAATGTTTTAAGCATAGTGGCCGGGCTTAGCGTATTCCCATTAAGGGTTACAGGATCACCATGGGCATAACCTATCTCGATGTATTCCGGTTCATCTGGAGCATTTTCCGGAGAATTGGTCCACAACCACATGTCATCTTCAGGCTCGGCAAACGGGTCCTCTAGATGAAGCCCTTCATAGGAGATGTGTAGAAGGTTGGCATCCATCGAGTATGGGCTTGCTTTAGGGTTCCCGTTCTCATCAAGATGTTTCTTATCGATTGCAATACCATGTTCACGTGCATATGCCAAAAGCTTTTCACGGGAGTTTAGATCCCACTCTCTCCAAGGTGCAATAATTGTCAATGTAGAATCTTGACCAAGGTAACCCATTTCAAAACGTACCTGATCATTTCCTTTGCCTGTCGCTCCATGCGCTACACCATCTGCACCGGTGATCTTGGCAATCTCTGCTTGACGCTTTGCGATAAGCGGACGGGCGATAGAAGTACCTAAGAGATATTCACCTTCATAAATTGCATTAGCACGGAACATTGGGAAAACAAAGTCTTTGACAAACTCTTCTCTAAGGTCATCAATAAAAATGTTCTCAGGTTTGATACCAAGTTCGAGGGCTTTTAAACGAGCCGGTTCAAGTTCTTCTCCCTGACCCAGGTCAGCTGTAAACGTTACAACCTCACATTGATACTCATCTTGTAACCATTTTAAAATAACACTTGTATCTAAACCGCCTGAATAGGCTAAAACAACTTTTTTTACTTCTTTTTTCATGAAAGACCTTCTTTTGAGGATTTTATTATCGCGATTCTATCTAAAATAAGATGATAAATAGTTGAAGAGAAGGAAAAAAAGAGAGTGTGATAATTGCTGAAAAGAGTGTTAATGACTCTGATTGAATGAATTGGTCTGAGTGATGTTTGAACTAAGAAATTCTCTTTGTTTTTTGAGTTTTAAGAGTTTTGAAGCATATTCTTCTTTTCGGGTATTCAAAAAAACATATGCCTCCTGCATTAAATGAGCTGCCTCTTTCATCTGCTCCAGAGTTTCAAAAGTAGGCAGACTTTCAATCGTCTTCTCAATCTTAAGCTCATCTTCTTCCGCCAGAGCTATCTTTAGTTGTTTAGCCCACTGCAACTTGGGTACTCTCTCTCCATGCTTCAAGCAGGCCTTTGATGACCCTGTTAACGCTGTCTATTTTGTCAGCGCTATTATCGCTGTTTGCATTTGCGAGTGTTTGTAGTTGATGGGTATACAAGCCTTGTAGGTAAGTACTGATATCACCACCTGCTTCCATGTCAAGTGTATTAAGAAGTTCGGTGATAACTGCAGCCGAACGGTTGATCCAGTATGTGCGTTTTTCAATATCATTGTCTAATATCGCACGTTTTGCCTGCATGTTAAAACGTAAAATACCCTCATACAGCATCTCAACCAGTTTTTGAGGTGATTCGATACCAATGTCATTTTGAGCATATGTATTATAAGCTAGTGAGTTGTTCATTTAGGTATCCTTTATTTTTTCGCATTGATTGCAGCTTCAATCTGCAAGCTCAAGGCGCTGAATTGTCTTTCTAAACCACCAATGATACGGTCATAAGCGGCAAAACGCAGAAACATTGTTTCGTAGCGCGAGTCAATCAATTCTTGTGCTCGAGCCCCTTCTTCTTCAAGACGAGTGATCTGATCGTTAAGGTTGTCTCCAAATTTACTTAAAATACCATTGAACCCAACTTGATTGTCAATAAAATCATCTAAGTTCTTAAAGACACCATTAACCTGTTCACCATTGTCGTTAGTGGAGTATTTTAAAAATGCTTCTGCAGCGGCAGGGTCTTCATTGAACTTCTCTTTAAAGACACTCTCATTAAAAATGAGTCTGCCTGTTTCAGTCAGTTCAAAAGCAGATGTCAAGGTGCCATCTGAACTTACTGTAGAGAAGTATCCAGCTAAAGATTGATTGTCTGTATTGCTGGCAAATAGAGTGTTTTTAATATCTCTTGCCAAAGACTTGAAGGTGTTATCCCCGTTAAAAACGCCTACGGTTCCTTCTTCTGGGTCTGCTGTCAGTGCATTGTCGATCTCGTTGAACAGAGAATTATAGGCAGAAACAAAGCTCGACATCTCTTCGGCAATATTACTACTGTCTTGCGAAATGGTGACATTACTAAGACCGGTCTCATTCAAGGTAATTTCAACACCTGTGATAATATCGTCAAAGGTATTGCTATTACGTGTAAAGTCAATGCCATTGTATTTAAAATGTGCATCACTCCCTTCCTGTATAGCAGTTGCCTGGGTAAGGTTTTGTAAGAGAAGCGCAGATGAATCTGTTACAACAATATCCTGATCAAGACCGGTGTCGCCGGAAGTAAGGACAAGTCTGTAATCACCATCGGCTACATTTAAAATCTGTGCCTTTAATGCGCCTCCCGCTTGATCATTGATCATTTGAGACAGGTCCTCAAGCGTTGTCGTTGAGGTTACATCGATATCAAAGCTGGATGTTCCAACGGCAATATTGATAGTTCCTGTCCCAGAAGCGACAAAAGCAGTTCTGGATAGGAATGCGTCAGACTCCTGAATCTCTTTGGTCGCCAAATCGACTACATCAATACTGAAATCTTGCGGCGATACACCAGAAGAAGCTGAGATGTTCACCGCATCACCGGTGACGGAAGTTGAACGGTCAAGATAAAGCAGGTCTCCACCTAGGCTCCCCGTAACTGCTCCAAGAGAAGAGACTAAAGACGAAATAAGGTCATAGGCCTGATTCTGTTGTGATACAAACTCAATCTTGCTCCTAATTGGGTCTAATTGCAACTTTTGATCGTTGGCTTTAAGTTTCTCGATGGTGTCTGCGGTCAGGGCCCCACTTGAGCCGAGACCAAGTGAGCTAAGTGTACCAGCCATTTTTTATCCTTTTTCGTCGAAGATAATACCGACTATTTCATTCATTTTTCCTGCAAGCGTATGTGCCTGTTCTACAGGAAAACGACGGATCATATCATTTGTACTTGTATCCACGACGGATACAAAAAAAACATCATCCCGATTGTCAAATCCGAAACGAATGGAAGTATTAAACGGATCAAGTGCTTTATTGAGTGAGTCAATAAGGTCTCTCAATTCAACTTCTGAGGTGACAGGTTTGCCGCCGTTTGCATTCTCTTGGGCTGTTTCGACCTGAGTCTTGATCTCTTGAGCAGGGATAGAATTAGGTTGAACAGTCCTTTGTTCTGTGTGGATCTGAGTAGTTTGTTGTTTTGCAATATTGTTAAACAGTTCCATGTCCTAAAGCCTTTTTATAGAGTTATATCTCTATGATCGACAAAAATGAAATATACTTTAGCCTAAATAGGAATTTTTAAACAGTTTAACCTGTAAGACTTATCAAGCATTAAATGTTCCATGCTACACTTTCACATCAGATTGTAATAAGGCCGGGATTGCGTTGAAAGATAGAATATTATGAAACACTATGTGACCCTTTTGATAGATGAGCCGGTGTTAAGACGTTTAAGCCTTATTCAGCTTATCTCGTACTTTGGAGCTTGGTTCTCAAACGTAGCTATATATACATTGTTGGTACATTTGGATGTCTCTGCTTTTATCATCGCTTTAATCGCTTCGTTTCACTTTTTACCTGGTGTACTGCAGGCACCGATTTCCGGTGTACTGATTGACAGGTTCTCGGCAAAAAAGCTGATGCTTGTTTTGCTTTTTGTGGAGATAATGAGTACTTTTTCATTGCTCCTAGTCACATCTGCATCGTGGTTATGGCTACTTTTTGTCTTGATCTTTATCCGTATGGGTGCTGCAAGCTTTTATTTCACGCTTGAGATGTCGCTTCTTCCCAAGATTTTAAGTGGAAAGTCCCTACAGTATGCCAATGAGATTCATTCCATCATTTGGTCACTCTCTTATACCTTAGGTATGGCATTAAGCGGTTTTCTTGTTTATAAACTGGGAGTACAGACGGCTTTTATTATTGATGGTTTGCTTTTTGTCCTCTCTTTCGTCATGCTCTTTGACCTGGGTATCAATGTACCTACACAAAAAAAACAGGAACATTTTTTAGACACCTTCAAGGAAGGACTTGTCTACCTTAGGAATAATCCCAAAATTATTCACCTGATATTGATACACGCCTCTGTCGGTTTTACAGTCTTTGATGCCTTGGTCACGCTCATGGTGAAAAATTTATACAGTACATTCTTGGCTATCCCCCTTGGTATAGGCATCTTGCATGCAGTTAGGGCTTTGGGACTGGTGGTTGGCCCACTGTTTTTAGGCAAGTGGATCAATAGCGAACGTCTGGTATATCTGCTGCTTTTTCAAGGCTTGGGAATTATCATCTGGGGAAGCTTGATAGAGAATTTTTATCTTTCACTGTTAGGTTCGTTCTTTACAGGCCTGTGTACAACGACATTGTGGTCTTATACCTATACACTGATACAAAAACATACAGATAAAGATTATTATGGAAGAGTTGTGGCATATAATGATATGATATTTCTATTGACAAGTTCATTGATCTCAATAGTGATCGGAGTCATGCTTGAATCGGATTGGGATATTTCAGGAGTGCTTTACCTGTTGGGAACAGTCTTTTTTATGGCTTCGTTGTATTACAGGTATATCACAAAGGCATATCATGTTTAGTTTGGCAATTTTAGGCGGGATACTTTTAAACGTAGGAGCTTTTTTGATGTTTAGAGGTTTGGCATTTCAGGCCATTATTGTTTATCTTTTTGCAGATGTTTGCTGGGTGTTTATGGCAATGCAAAAAGAGGACTATATCGGAGCAGTATTCATTACGACAGGCATGATCTTTGGATTTCTTGCATATATGAAGATGCGTTCGGGGAAAATGAACAAGAGTCTGAATAGCTCTTCCAAAGAGGAGACAACAGAGTAGACCAAGGTCAGGGAGTTTAGATGGTTAAGGTAAAACTTTCTCGTGAAGTAGGACTGTCCTTTTTAGTCTTGTATGGCCTGGGGAATATACTCGGTGCAGGAATATACGTACTGGTGGGTAAAGTCGCCGGCGTATCAGGTTATTTCAGTCTGCTCTCTTTTATACTGGCGTGTACGGTTGCCTTCTTTACAGCTTTGAGTTATATGGAACTCGCTTCACGTTATCCTTTCAGTGCCGGAGCCGCTATCTATATTCATGAGGGTTTTGGTTCTCAAACACTCTCTTTGATAGTGGGGATACTTATTGCTGCTGCTGCATTGGTCTCATCGGCTACATTAGCACACGGATTTGTCGGTTATTTATTGCAATTTTTTGAGATCAATGAGTATCTCGTACTTGTCATGTTGATCAGCATATTGGTACTCATTGCCATCAAAGGGATCAAGGCGAGTGTGATGGTCGCAGCCCTTCTGACATTGGTTGAAGTATTTGGTCTTCTATGGATGATTTACCATGGGTTTGATGGTATTGTAAATGTGAAAATTGAATGGGACGCATTTATACCCAGTCCCAGTTTTAATGATATCTCTATGGTCTTTTTAGGAACCTTTCTCGCCTTTTATGCGTTTATCGGATTTGAAGACATAGTCAATATTGCAGAGGAGGTCAAGGATCCAAGAAGGAACTATCCTATTGCCATAACCCTGGCTCTGGGAATCTCTACGGTATTGTATATCTTGATTTTGATGGTTGCTTTTGATGTCCTTAGTATTGAGGAATTGAAAAACTCACGTGCTCCTTTTGCAGATATGTATCAACAGTTTACTGATAACGATCCGGTATTGATCTCTTTGATCGGAATGTTCGCTGTATTAAACGGTGCGTTGATACAGATCATCATGGCGTCTCGTGTCGTCTATGGTATGGCTGCTCGTTCATGGCTCCCATCTACCTTTGCAGATGTCTCTCCTCGTACAAAAACACCTGTAAAAGCGACACTTACTGTTGGATTGATTGCACTGTTATTCAGTATGTTCTTTGATATTGTCTTTTTGGCCGGTTTTACGAGTGTCTTGATCTTGATTGTATTTACCTTGGTTAATGTAGCTTTGATTCGGATCAAGAAAAAAGAACCTGTGATAGAAGGTGTGATCTGTATCCCACTTTGGGTCCCATGGGTCGCTACCTTTTTAAATGTAGCACTTGTCGTGATGAGTTTTCTGGCACTTTAGAGAGTGTATATATATAAATTAGCTATACTTCCATTATGATTTACAGATACAAAGATGAAGAGTATGATTTAACGAAGGTCACCCGCCTGTATCCTGCGGCTACCATTGAGGTACCCGGCGGAGACACGGCCCAGGTTTCTTTGGAATGGGCAGACCTAAAACAAGACAAGATTACATTGGCGTATTATGTACTCGTTTTCGATTTTGATCCTATCGGAGAAGTACCGACAAATCGAAAAGAGTTGAAGTGTGATAGCAAAGAAGAACTTTTTGCAGTGATGCAAGAGGTCAATGTCTTCTTCAGCAAGTAAGAGTTCGCTCTCCAAAATCCTTTCTATTGCCCTTCCGGCCGCACTCAAAAACCTTCTGGATATGGTACAGGTCATTATAGATCTTTTGATGGTTGGCTCTTTGGGGGTAGTCGCACTTGCGGCTGTCGGTCTTGGCATGCAGTTCATTATGGTCCTAAACGCTGTGATGAACCTGTATGTCGTCGGTGGAAATGCAGTGATCGCGCGCCATATCGGTGGCAAACGTTTCCATCGTGCCAATATCGCTTTTTTCAATATTTTGCTTTTGGCTTTAGGGCTTTCACTGATTGCCTTGGTGATCGGATACCTTGGTGCAAAAGATTTTTACCTCTGGATGGGAACGGGGGAGAATGTTGCTGATTTGGGTCTTGGCTATTTTGGGGTTTTGTCACTGGGCATGCCGCTTATCTTTTTGGATGCACTCTTTTTTAATGCACTCAGTGCTGCCTCAAAAACAAAGGTGTCCTTATATATTAAAATAGTATCCGCACTCTTGAATGTTTTGTTAAACTATACGCTGATCTTTGGACACTTTGGTTTTGAGGCAATGGGAGTAGAAGGTGCTGCTATTGCAACGGTGATCTCCTATGGATTTAACGTAATTGTCTATTTTGTGTTGGTCTCACAGAAAAGTTGTGTTTTGAGATTTTATGCTTATTTCTCATTAGAAAGCATGAAAAGTATCCTAAAGATCGGGATCCCTGCCAGTATCGAACGTCTTATCTCAGTGCTTTCCTTTATGGTTTTTGTCATGGTTATCACCAAATATGGTACGGAAGCCTTGGCCGGTTATCAGGTGGGGCTTAGGATTGAGGGGATCGCTTTTATGCCCGGCTTTGGATTCTCAATTGCAGCAATGGCATTGGTCGGGCAGGGGCTTGGAGCGAAGAACGCATCGCTGGCCCATGCAGAAGCGATAACTGTCACTAAAATTGCAGCCGGGTTCATGGGCTTTATAGGACTTTTTTTAATCTTTGTACCGGAATTCTTTTGCAGTTTTTTCACCCAAGACTTGAAGACGATAGAGATGGCCTCGGTGTACCTTCGTCTGGTGGGGATCTCCCAGGTTCCCTTAGCGGTTGTCTTTGTACTTAGTGGGGCGTTTAGAGGGGCAGGGGCAACACAGATGACATTGAAACTGAATGTGGGTTCTCTTCTTTTCTTACGGGTGATCCCCGCTGTTTATGTAAGTACGATCACACAGGATATCTTTTGGATCTATATTGTCATGATCGCAGAGACGTTTATCAAAGGGGGCTTGTTCTGGTATTTTTTTGCCCAGGGCAAATGGAAAGATATAAAGATCTGAGTCTAGCGTGAAGCGATCAGGTGTAAGGGGTTTATATGATAGTTCTTCTGTGTCACTTCAAACATCAGTTCATCATTAACTCTGCCGATGATCGAACCGCGTTTTAGACGTTTTCCTTTTTTGATGGTAGGGGCGATCTTGTCCAGGTGGGCATAGATGGTATGCATGCCGTTATCATGCTCAATAATGACAATATTGTTCAGTAATGAGGTCTCTTTTGCCAGAATGACTTTACCATTAAGTACACTTTTGACTTTTGCATTGGTGACTTTTGGTTTCATAGAGATCGATTCATTAAAGATCTTGATATGATAGATAGGGTCTTCATAAGGACCAAACTCTTTGACCACGGTAAAATCATCAAGAGGAGAGATCGTCTTTTTCCCAAGATATTTCTTTGTTTTGACCGAATGGTAAGCATCGGTACGGGATTTAACCTCTGGAAGGTTCTTAGTCGGTTTGGCACGAGTGGCATTTTCCTGTTTTTGCTGTTCAAGTTGAGCTAAACGTTGCTTCTCTTTTTCCCTTGCAATACGTTTGGCTTTTTCATCCTCTTTGATGATATTGAGTTTTGAAAGTTCGTTCTTCAAACTGTTTTGCTGTTTAAGTAGTTTTTTGACAGAAGCGCGGTAGCTGTTTTTCTCTTTTTTGAGTTTACTAAGCTGCTTCTTCTTTTTCTGGGTAATGTTCAGAACCTCTATGCGTTTGGCATCGATCTCTTCGATGGCCTCTTTGAGTCTAGTGATCTTTTTTTCCATGACTTCTATTTTTTGGGCGTTGGAAGAGAAGTTGCCTTGTAGGGAGGAGATGTTTGCACGGGTGATCTGATTCAGGGATTCAAAGACCTCCTCAGTAATCAGGGCGTTATCGTTTTTTGCCTTATCATCATCAAGGATCAGGGATAACGAGACATTTTTTGCCAGCATAAAGGCAAGGTCTTGACGCAGCTGATCCTGTGTCTTTTGGAGTTTTTCTTGAGAGCCTTTGAGAAGTTTTAACTCTTGTGTGTTCTCTTGGTATCTTTGTTCTTTGAGGCTCAGCTCCAGTTGTAGTTCCTGCAGCTTTTTCTGTTGTTTAAGGGTCGCTCTTTCTTGCTGGATGATCTGCTTGGCCGTATTTGCAAGGTTCTTATGAAGCTTGGAATAGGTCTTGTCAAACTTTTTGAGGCGCTTGCTTGTCGTCTTGATCTTATCATCGATATTAGTGTTCGCTGTAGCGACCAGGGTAAAGATGATGCATGACAGAAGTACAAAGCGCATCAGACTTCTTCTTTGTGGTTGATAATGAGCATCAGTGCCAGCATAATAGATAAAGATAAGGCAATCGCAAAATGCATGAAGCTGTCTTTGGCATAATCGAAGATGGTGACATTAATATTCATATCTGAAAAATATGGTTCAGCCCATCCGTTAGAGTCGATAATACTAAAGAGTCCCAAGATAAGACCGGCAGCAATGATGGCATCGATAATGGCAAGTCTGAAAAGCACAGCTGAGCGTAGCATGATAGGTGCACCAAAAAGTGCCATAATGTTCATACGTTCAGCATGTTGGAACTGCCAGATACGCATCTCCTTTGCAATAAGCAAAAGGGTGACAATGAAAATAGCAAAGGCAAATACCTGAGTCACACCCTTGTATAGCAAGAGTAGTTTATAGATCTGATCATGGGTCTGTGAAAAGCTCTCAACACGTTTGATCATCTTAAGGTTTTGCAGTTGAGAAGTGAGAATCTCTACTTCTGAGGGCTGTGGATAGTGCTCTAAGGTGACCTTGTAAAACTTAGGCAGGGTGGCACGCAAAAGTCCTAGGCTTGTCTTGTCCATCTCATCTTCCAGACGTTTGATAACCTTTTCAGGAGAGATCTCCGTGACAGAACGCAAGATTGAAAAACGTGATTTAAGATCAGCTTCTTCCAGTGGACTATTGGAGATGATTACGATGGAGTAATTCGCACGCAGGGTCTCCTCGTAGGAGCTGATCGAACGCTCAAGTACCTGGTATATCTGTATAGTGAAAAGGATGGTAAAGAGGGCTGCAATGAGCGAAAAATGGTTCTTAAGAGACTTCATAGATACTTCCATATTCGATGTGAAAATGCTTATAATCGATCTTCATTGTCTCTGGAATATGGTGTGTTACGACAACCACGGTTGTCTTGAGTTGCGTACACGCACCCTCCAATAGATTCCAGATCACTTGTGATGAATAGTCATCAAGATTACCCGTTGGTTCATCGGCTAATATAATGATGGGGTTATGCGCCAAGGCTCTTGCCATAGCAACACGTTGCTGCTCCCCACCACTGAGTTCCAATGGGAATTTGCCAAGTTGATGATTCAGCTTGACATGGGTTAGCAATTTTTGTACCTGAATTTCACTGACATCTTTGGCATACCCCGAGATGATAAGTGGCAGCATGACATTCTTCTCAATTGTCCATTCTTTGATGAGTTTGTAGTCCTGAAAGACGATCCCGATATGGCGACGCAGAAAGTTGAGCTTCTTCGTACTGATATTGTTCATCTGAACTCCGCCAACAGAAAGTTCCCCCTGTTTAGGTTCCAAAGCACCATAAAGAGACTTTAGCAGAGTGGATTTACCGCTACCGCTGGCACCCGTAATGAAAACAAAGTCACCAGAGTTTATATCAAAACTGCACTGATTGATGATGGTCTCACTGTTATTATAGGAGAGACTGAGGTCTTTAGCGATGATTACTTTATCCATATAAAAGCTCTTTGAGTTTGAGATGAGAAGTGAAATTGGTACGCGAGGCAATCGGTGCGACAGGAAAATAGGCCGTATGCTCATCACTGACAATAATAAACAAATGTTCCGGTTTGTCAAAAGATCCCATGGATAAACGCATGAGGTATCCACCGGTATGGATTTTATAGAGACGCTCAAAGTGGATGAAACCGTTTTCAAAACGCTCGGTTGTCCCATTCAGTCTTTCAAGATCAGCTTTACATCCTGCAGGAAGAGAAAAGTCATAATCGTTGTCGATAGGTTCGGAGATCTCGTGATTGGTCAACGTGATGTCATAAATATTCTTCTCCATTTTACGCCAGCGTGTCTCGTACTTTGAGATAATACCGATATTTTGATTTTTACGTACCTGAAAATCACTTTGGTTTAATTCTAAAAATGTTTGTAAGGAGTAGGCAAAGTAGTTTTCGCTGTCTGTACGGAGTTCCAGGGTTCCACCCTCCTTAAGGGCTCGGATAGATTCGGAGATAAAGGCATGGGAGATGACACGGCGGTGAGGCTTCTTATCCCAAGGTACGGGAAAATGCACGAAGATACGTCCGACAAGGTTAGATGGTACAAACTCTAAAAAAAGCCTCGCATCAAAGTCAAGGAGTAATACATTGTCAAGTTTCTGAATCGCGATCTGCTTCAGTACCTGCTCAATTGATGCTTTATGAATCTCAATACCGATATGCAGTACATCTGGATTCTGGGCAGCTTGATGCAGAAGGTGTACCCCTGATCCAAACCCAACTTCTATCCAGATCTCTTCGGCTTTTGGAAAAGAGCTAGCGAAAAAGTCGATGGGTTTAAGGGCAGACTCTTTTTCCCTGTGATGCATCTCTTTTTGTGCAAGATTGGAGAAGAGAATATCCAGCCCGGCTTTATCTGCATAGGCTTGGATGGCATTCTTGATATGAATGTTTGGCGAAACCCGAGTGACTTTATCACTCTTTAGCAGCCAGTTTTCCTGCCCTTTTTTGGAGTGCAGCAAGAAACGTTTGTCTTCACTCTTGACACAGATGAGCTTGTCATCCGGGTAGTTTACATTGGAGGCGATGAAGTCGAAGTCTATCCCCTTATGGTGGAAAGGAAATACTGCTTCTTTGAATTCTTTGATTTGTATATGTGGCATTGATCTCTTATCTATCCGGTGTAGAGAATAGAACGTCAACCGGCTCTGTCGGTACAGAGTTGATGTCGTTCTCATCTACAGCCATTACTTGAAATTTGTATTGTGTATCTGGGAGAAGGTCGTTGACGGTATAATTTGTTTCCGTCACACCTGTGATCTCTTGGGTCGTCGAGCTGATCCAGGACTCCTTGGTTGTCTTGATGATCGTATAGCTTTTGGTACGGCTGTCATTGTTTTTCCAACTAAGGACGGCTGAGTTGTTCGTTACAGTGGCATCGATGAAACTTGGTGATTCCGGCTTCACAAGGGTACTTCCATGGGCAGGTGAACTTTGTTGCGGACCTTCGAGCCCATCTTTGTCAACGGCAGTTATCGTGTAGTAGTAGTTTTCTCCGTCTTCGTCAATTTCGTCGGTAAATTCGGTCTCATTGAGTTTGGCATGGTAACTGTAGCCGCCCTCGGAGCTGCTTGAGCGGTAGATCTTATAGTAGTCTATGTCCATTTCACTGGCTGCGGTCCATGTGATCTGGATGCGTTTTGGTTGATCAGTACTCGCATGTACACTTTGGATCTCTTTTGGCAGGGGCTTGGTGATTACTTTGGCGATGTCACTCGGGGTAGAGATGACATTTGTATAGGTTATTGCCCGTAGTCGGTATTTATAGACACGGTTGTCATCGAGGTCTGTATCGATGTATTCAGCTTGAAGACGATTGTCTATGCGGGCTATCTCTTCCCAATCCGCTTTCTCTACTGTTTGGCGTTCCAGGATATATCCTTTGACTCCCGAATCGTCGTGAGGACGCCAGATCAGTTTTGCCATACGAGGCAGATTGCCCACAGAATCAAAGAAGCTTACAGAGGTAAGCACGGGTTTGGTCGTTACCCTAAAGGTTTTAGAAGCATCTGACTCATGTAGCTGTTCGTCATAGCTTGAAAAACGGTAGACATAGGTCGTGTTCGGCTGCAGCTTGGTATCGGTGAAGTGTGAGGCAAACCGGCTTTCTACACTGGAATGGCGGCTTAGTTCATGATCATTTGCTTCAGGATCATTACGATAGATATAATAGCCTTTGACACGCGGGTCTTTGAGCGGTTTCCATTCGAAAGCGATACTGCTCATGGATTCGATGTGTCCGTTTACATTTACCTTCGGAAGCGTAGGGTCTATAGTAGGTTCTACGGGAGCACTTGGCTGAGGAGTACAACCGCTAGTGAGCAATAAAGTGGCGACTAAAGTTGGCAGGATCAGTTGCTTCATTGATAAACTCCATATCAAAATTATCGTTTAGGTAGTTCTTCATGCCTTCTTGAATCGGGGCTACAAACTCCATCTTTTTTCCGGATGTCGGATGTATGAAATATAATATATATGCATGTAAGAAAATCTCGTTGATTTTATCTTCTTTGCTCTTAAATCCGTATAAATGGTCACCTATGATCCCTCTGCCAAGGCTTTCAAGGTGGACACGGATCTGATGGGTCCTGCCACTGTACAGTTTACAGGCGATGAGTTCGCTTTTCTCATCGATTGAAGGATAGAGCTTGGAAAATTCTGTCTTTGAGGCTTTGGCCCCGTCGACGACTGCCATCTTGAGACGATTGGTCGAACTTCGGCCTATGGGTTTGTCAACGATGATATTCTCTTTAAGAGGGATGTTGATGACAGCAAGGTAAAAACGTCCCATGGTACGGTCTTGAAGCTGTTTCGAGAGGGCTTCATGGGTCTCATTGTTCTTGGCGACAACCATCACCCCCGTAGTGCCTTTATCCAGGCGGTGTACAATACCGTGTCGCTCTTCACCACTGATCGTCGAGAGGCGAATGCCTTTGTGTTTAAGCCAGTCTACAAGCGTGGCCTCTTTTACGGAAGGGGCAGGATGAACAGTGAGCCCTTTGGGTTTATTGATGACCAAGATGTCGTCATCTTCGTAGAGGATAGGAACATCAAAGTCTATTTCCATAGGTTCGGTAATGACCGGTTCTGGAAACTCTATAACAACTTTTTGCTCAGTTTTAAGTTTGAGACCCGGTTTATGTACGGTTTTACCGTCCACACTGACATGTCCGTCTTTGATCAAAGAAAGGACCTGATTACGGGTAGTGTCCAAGACCTCACTTAGAAACTTATCGAGACGTTCAGGGGTCGGACAGATATAATTGTTTGTTTCTTGCATACTAAAGCCTCAAGTTTTAAGATAGTTCGATTTTCAGGAAGGGTAGGGGTTTCACCTTCGTTTTAAAATAGTGATATAATTCGCACATGTTTAAAAAAATAGATCGCCGAATTATAGCACATTTCGATTATATCCTTGTCGCATTGGTCACACCGCTTATCCTTGTTTCTGGGATGTTGATTGCCGAAATCGTGCCTGCACTGGCGCAAAAGCATACGGTGTATGTCTTGATCTCCCTGATGGCTTTTATATTCTTCTTTCTTTTTCCTATACGGCGCTTTTCATGGATGATCCCATTTATTTATTGGCTTAACATTGTACTGTTGATCGCGGTGGAGTTTTTTGGGATATCCCGTTTGGGAGCCAAACGCTGGTTGGAACTGCCTTTGATCAATTTTACGCTTCAGCCTTCTGAGCTGATCAAGCCCGCCTTTGTATTGATGTTGGCCTATCTGATCAGTAAACATCCACCCCCGCAAGATGGATATCGCCTGAAGACCTTTGTCAAACTGAGTTTCTTTATTCTCTTGCCCTTTTATCTTATCGCCCGTGAACCTGATTTGGGTACAGCCATGGTGATTTTACTCCTTGGGTTTGGCGTGCTGTTCGTAGTGGGCGTCTATTGGAAGATATGGGCAAGCATAGGCGTGACACTGCTTTTAGCCGCGCCTTTGCTCTATGGACAGTTACATGATTATCAAAAGAAACGTATACATGATTTTTTAAGTGAAAAGCCTTCCTATCACGTACAGCAGTCGATTATTGCTATTGGTTCGGGTGGTCTTACGGGTAATTCGGTAGAGGGTTCCACTCAGACACAGATGAAGTTCCTGCCAATCGCTTCAAGCGATTTTATTTTTGCCTATGTGGTTGAGCGATTCGGGTTTTTAGGTGGTTTGTTGTTGGTAGCACTTTATGCGGCATTGATCCTGCATCTATTCTCGATCTCATGGTCCAATAGTGATTATTATATAAAGGTGGTAAGTCTGTCGTTGGCTTTTTTATTCTTTATCTATATGAGTGTAAACATTGCTATGACAATAGGCTTTGCGCCTGTTGTAGGTGTTCCTTTGCCAATGTTTTCCTATGGCGGGAGTAGTTTTGTCAATTTCATGATTATTATCGCAATCTTGCAAAACCTTCTGGCATTTAGGTTTACCTTTTTTTACAATTCTGATCGACGTTTGATTGATCCTTTGGCCAATTAAAGAGTACTTTGTAAAAAATAGTTATTTTTAATTGCCGTTTTTAGATAGCTATAAGCATATAAACTTTATACTTTCGACCTTCAAGATGGGTCTTTAGCTCAGTTGGTTAGAGCCCCCCGCTCATAACGGGGTGGTCGCGCGTTCGAGTCGCGCAGGACCCACCACTT
>JBFEXS010000019.1:0-26057 GCA_041562555.1 Sulfurimonadaceae bacterium | reverse complement strand
GGAGAACTTGTCTCATTGGATATTCTCTCTCCTACCGCCTTTAAAATAACGCTTACGGTACAGGACAAGAACCGCGCCTTTGATTGGGTGAACCTGAGTATCGAATGCAGCGGTGTTAGTGACGCAAAACTGCTAGATGATTCCGCCTTAAGGGCAGTCGATATGCAAGAGGGTGCAAATCTTGATTTTACTGAAGAGGGAATAAAGATCGGTTTTGGATCAGATGAGTATTTGGCTTCACCTCTGCATCTGTGTGCTGAAGTGATTAAATACGAAGAGAGCGACTTCAGTCTTTAGCAACTGCGGCTTTTGCTTCCTTGATATCTTCCAGGAACGCATCTACTTTGATATAGCCTATCGTTTCCCAAACACTCTCATCTTTGCTCGGATCAATAAAAACAGTCAAAGGTGTCACACCGGTTCTATATTTCTCCGGCATCTTTCCGGATTTATCCAGGATCACGAATACCATATTGTTAAGGGCGGCCTTTACCTTGGGGTCAGGCAGAGTGTTTTCCATGAACTTTTCGCAATAGGGGCACGGGTTTTGGATCTGAACCAGCATCAGAAGCTTCTTCTCTTCTTTCGCCTGCTTGAATGCAGCATCAAACTGATCATGATAATCTAAGGTAAAAGCGGCATCTTCCGCCGTGATCGCAAAACTTATCGTGCTTAGAAAAAATAATAGGGCAATGATCCTTTTCACATGAAACCTTTATGTCAAGAGCAATAATATACAGTAATTATAGTCGTAAAAGACTGAGAAATGAATATAAACTATGCGTTACTGTCTGCGCCACATAGCATGCGTACTAAACTATATTCATTCCTACCTAGGGAGAATATACAAAATTTGTGGACTCAATGTGAAATACTAATGCAGTTGTTTATACCTGTGTTGCGCAATCGGGTTTTTCTGATAAGGCAAACGGGTAAAATCCGACTTGTGCAAATAAACTTTTAACATGTGACGTGCTTCTTTGGGAGTAATCAATCCATTCTCCAGGGCATGTTTGATTACAGACTCATTTAATGTCTTATTACTCTTCATATTGCTTTCCTTTGTATGAGCCTATTATCAAACATAATAATGTGAATAAAGTGGCCTACAAATTCGCTCTGTATTTATTGAGTATCTTATCAATAACACCTTTTTGTTTTAAATCCGTCAGGGCCGCATTTATCTTATCCAGTGAAACATTCATGTTTTTACGAAAGGCACAAAACAATTGTTGACTGTCAATGGCCTGGTTAGAAACGATTATATCGTCTTCGACATTCTTCTTTTGAATACAATGCCCAACCGCAAGTTTTGTATCTACAACCGCATCTATAATACCAAAACGGAGTTGATTGATATTGTTAGAAAGTTTTTTATTCTCAACACGTTCGATTTTCTTCTGCTTAAAGTATGGTAACAGTCGAGGATAATTACGGGCATAGATCGTTCCTACCTTGTGTCCGCGTAAAGCATTCAGATTATTCAGCTTGTTCACATCACTCTTACGAACGATAAGAACATCTTGCTCCTCGTATAGGGGTGCAGACCATAGGTGTTCATTGGGAGAAATGAAATCAGAGGGGCTGATAAGACACGACCCGTCAATACTTCCCTGCTTCATCTCCTCTTCCTGATTACGCTTGGAGACAAGAACATATTTCATCTTGATGCCACTCTCTTTGGAAAGTGCATCCATAAGCTCTTTTAACACACCGCCCGTAAGTTCTCTTTTGTCGATAAACACATACGGTTCAGAAGCACTTCTGGAAAACGAAATCGTTAACACTTCAGAAAACAGTAAGCCCGTCAAGCTAAACAGTACAATCATAAACTTCATCTCAATCTCCTGATGCTAAAAATAGATAAACATTGTAAAATGTTTGTCGTTATAAAACACAGAGATAATTAAATCAGTATTTTTTTGTAAATAAAAAGGCGTAAAAGATTGGTGAGTTTATGATAAACCTAACAAGAAAAAATCCGGTAAAAAATGTTAATTACCATTTTTAGGTGTTCTTTTTAGAAAAATCTCTCAGTCTAAAATAAGTCTGACACGAAATAGTTAGTTTTTAGAACTAACCCCTAAGGTTGACCTTCTGACATAGACACACTTAGGCGGGCAGTAGGCAAAGGAAATACATTATCCTGTAAGACCCTATATATAAGCATCAAAAATGGTGATTGTACGTCCGGACCATAGGTATTTACATAAACTAAGAGTTTACAGTTGATACCACGTTCATCCATTCCTGACATGATAATTTTTGTCTGATATTCCTTGGAATTGCGAATATACTCAAGATCACTCTCCTCCAAAGCAGTCATTATAAGCGTTTTGACCTCTTCAAACTTGACACCGTAAGCGATCATAAACGGGATATCAAGTCTGCGAATCGGTTCTTCTAATGTATAATTGATGAAACTGCGCTGTACTAATGAAGAGTTAGGAACAATAACATCAATATTCGCAGGTGTTCTCACTGTTACCGAGCGCATACGTATATCAATAATATTTCCGGAAACACCATTTTCGATTTCGACAAAATCACCTATCTTAACACTGCGTTCAATCATGAGAATAAGTCCAGAGACCAAATTACCGACGATCTCTTTTAAACCAAAACCGATACCGACTGAAAGTGCTCCGGCTACCAGCGAAAGAGAAGAGAGGTCAAGTCCGATGTTATTCAATGATATCGCAAAGGTGATAAGCACAATAATGTAATAACCGATGTTACCTATGATCTTGAATGACTGTTTTTGAACAAACCCTATACGTTTTTGGGCAAGGTTTATACGACGTTTATAAAATGCTGCAATTAAAAATCCGATAATGATGGTTATGAACATCTTGATAAAGTCTAAGAGGACTATCGCTCTTTCATCTTTATAAAAGAGTGGTGTATTCATAAAGTCCATACCGTCAACGTAAGCTCTCTCAGCCCACTCTTTGAAATCATATATGATCGTCGTCAGCTCATCGATCTCTTCATATTTCAACCATTCAAGCATCTTCAGTTGGATATCGAACAATGTCTTTGCCTCGGCACTTAGATCCGGTGCAAAACTCTGCATCATTTCACGGACGATGATATATTGTTCCAAATCCTGACTCTTCAGATTATGCAGTTGTAGCAGGATAAAGGTATCTGTCTTCTCCTGAATCTTTTCAGAAATATTCTGCTTGACGTTAAGCAGTTCATCCTGAAGAAACTCAAACCTGGAAGTTTTATCTTCCTCCGAAACCTGACCGATCAAATTCTTATTATCGAGTATTTCCGTTTCGTCCGTCGTCGTCTTACTTGCAGCCAAGATGGTCTCTTTTTCTAGACGTAGCTCCAGATAGACCTTTTTTTGATACAGTTTTTGAAGTTGGACATTTTGTAAAGTAGAGAGCTTATCCAAAGCCTCTACATCTAATTTAACATTTGCAAATGCATATAAAAACCTGCTTTTTTCCTTGTCAAGAAAATCATGATACTCTTTATATTTATACTGGTTATGGTTTTTCTTCCATTTGAAATAGGCGTATTCCAGTTGCCCCTGAAGGATAGCTGATGTATCACCAGGAGGTATGGAACCTAGATTATCCTCAATTGCCTGAAGACGTTTTCCTAGTTGTTCGATGTTCTTTTCGTAAGTGAACATCTTTTCCAGTTGACCTGCGCCTGCATTAAAATAATCAATGAATTCATGCTGGCTTATAGAACTTTCTGAGGTAAATGGATATTGCTTTAGTGAGGTTTGTGGAAGGGAGTGTGCCAAGGCTTCTATTTTCGAGAGAAACAGCTTTTGAATGTTGATCTCATTTTGCCGACGTTCATCTGCTGAAGACTCGTTGGCAAGTGATAGACGTATCTCACTGATTCGGGCACTGACATTGTCTTCCGACAAAAGCGATCTATCTATCTCAGCACCAAATAGACTCCATGTCAATAAGATCAGAATCCCTATTGCCTTCATTGCATTCCCCACAAACTATAATTTACTTCCCATTATACATATAATAAATTTTTTTTGGGATAAGTTAAAGTAAAGTTTTGCTAAAATTTCAAAAATCTTAACTAAATGAAGTTTTTCTTTAGAAAAAAATAAGCAAATGCATACGATAGACCCATAATATGCTCGTTTTTTATGAAGAAAACTCTGGAGCTATGTAATGCAAAAAATCAGAAATATCGCTGTTATAGCGCACGTTGACCACGGTAAAACAACCCTTGTTGATGGTCTGTTGGAACAATCAGGAACCTTTGGTGATCACGAACAGCATGATGAAAGAGCAATGGACTCAAATGCACTGGAAAAAGAGCGTGGGATCACTATTCTTTCTAAAAACACTGCGATTCGCTACAAAGACCACAAAATCAATATTATCGATACTCCGGGCCACGCCGATTTCGGTGGTGAGGTTGAGCGTGTACTTAAGATGGTAGATGGTGTTCTTGTACTTGTAGATGCTTACGAGGGTGTTATGCCTCAAACCAAGTTCGTTGTTAAAAAGATGTTGGCACTTGGTAAAAAGCCAATCGTCGTTATCAACAAGATCGATAAACCTTCTGCTGATCCGGATCGTGTTGTTGATGAGATGTTTGACCTTTTCGGTGCTATGGATGCGACCGATGATCAACTTGATTTCCCGGTTATCTATGCCGCAGCCCGTGATGGGATCGCTAAACTTGACATGGCTGATGAAGACGGAAACTTTGAGTGTATCTTCGAAACGATCCTAAGTGATGTCCCGGAGCCGGAAGGTTCTCCGGACAATCCTGCTCAGGCTCAGGTATTTACTCTTGATTATGACAACTATGTCGGTAAGATCGGTATCTCTCGTATCTTCAACGGTCGTATGAAAAAGGGTGACCAAGTCAAGCTGGCTAAGGCTGACGGTGAGATGGTCAATGGTAAGATCACTAAACTTATCGGTTTCCACGGTCTTAACCGTATGGAGATCCAGGAAGCAGAAGCAGGTGATATCGTTGCAATCGCCGGTATGGAAACCGTTGATGTTGGAGATACAATCTGTGATCCAATCAATCCGGTTCCACTAGATCCAATGCACGTGGAAGAGCCTACATTGACTGTTACCTTCTCTGTTAATGATTCTCCTCTGGCTGGACAAGAAGGAAAGTTTGTAACCTCAAACAAGATTCAAGAGCGTCTTGAAGCTGAAATGACAACAAACGTTGCCATGAGATATGAGCGAATCGGTGAAGGTAAATTCCTGGTCAGTGGCCGTGGTGAACTTCAAATCACCGTACTTGCTGAGAATATGAGACGTGAAGGTTTTGAATTCGGTATCTCTCGTCCGGAAGTCATCGTTAAAGAGATCGAAGGTGTTAAATGTGAGCCTTTCGAACACCTTGTAATCGATGTACCTGAAGATTTAGGTGGTACTGTAATCGAGCGTCTTGGTAAGCGTAAAGCCGAGATGAAGTCCATGCTTCCGATGGGTGAAGGTTTCCAGCGTATCGAATTTGAGATCCCTGCACGTGGTCTTATCGGTTTCCGTGGTCAGTTCCTGACAGATACAAAAGGTGAGGGTGTTATGAACCACTCGTTCATTGAATTCAGACCGTATTCAGGTACAGTTGAATCTCGTCCATATGGTGCACTTATCTCTACGGAGAAAGGTGAGGCAATGGCTTACTCTATCTTCAACCTACAAGATCGTGGTGGGATGTTCATTAAACCACAGGATAAAGTCTATGAGGGGATGATTATTGGTGAGCATTCACGTTCGAATGACCTCTCTGTCAATCCGATCAAAGGTAAGGCTCAGTCAAATGTACGTTCATCCGGTGCAGATGATGCAATTAAACTTGTACCACCGCGTGATATGAACCTTGAAAAGGCATTGGAGTGGATCGAAGATGATGAGTTGCTTGAAGTTACTCCTGAAAGTGTCCGTATCCGTAAGCGTCTACTGACAGAAAATGAGCGTAAACGCGCTAGCCGCTCATAATCCCTTACTCCTTACCTTTGCGTAAGGAGTGTTTCATCTCTAGTGAGATATTCCTCCTCCTCTTCTTCACAAACCTCAATAAAACCAATGATCTTATTTTTATATGTATGTGCGTAAGAAGTAATGCTTAAAACCATAATAACAAATAATATATCTTTAATCATTTTATGCCTTTAAAATTTTATCTAATCATTTTAAACATAAATGGTTAATGAAATATTAACCATCCTCTTACAGGCACGAAGCCGATAACCGTAACACTGCTTCTATAACCGAGAATAAGACCATCAAGCAGACTTATAGTTGCACATTAATCTTTTCAAGGATCGTGAATCTAAGTCTAAGACGGTAAAAATTCGATTATGAAACTACGAGATATAACATTAAACACACCCTATATGGACTTGGATCCTATCTTCTATGACAAAACGATGCCGACTCCATTACAAAATCCCTATATGATCAGTTTTAACCGGCAGGCTGCTGCCCTCATAGACTTAGACCCGGATCAAGACCATTGTGAAGACTTTGTCCCTTTCATCAATGGAAGTCATTTACTCAAAGGATCTGAACCGTTCTGCATGTGTTATGCAGGACATCAATTCGGCTACTTTGTGCCGCGACTGGGAGATGGCCGAGCAATCAATCTGGGTATGACAAAGGGATGGAACCTCCAGTTGAAAGGAGCCGGAAAGACTCTCTATTCGCGTCAGGGTGATGGACGCGCTGTGTTGCGCTCCTCTATTCGTGAATATCTCATGTCCGAAGCGATGTATGCACTCGGTGTCCCGACTACTCGTGCATTGGCTATTATTGGGTCAGAAGAAAAAGTTTCACGTGCAACTTTTGAAAAAGGGGCAATCGTCCTGCGTATGTCCCCATCTTGGGTGAGATTTGGAACTTTTGAATATTTTTATTATGCGGATATGCACGATAAACTGGAGGTCCTGGCCGATTATGTTATTGATGAGTCTTACCCGCATCTCAAGGGCGAAGAAGATGCATATTTTCGGATGTATGAAGAAGTTGTCACAGGTACTGCCGAGCTTCTGGCACATTGGCAGGCGGTTGGCTTTAACCACGGTGTCATGAATACGGACAATATGTCAATTGCCTCATTGACCATCGATTATGGTCCATATGCCTTCCTGGATTCCTATGACTTTGATTATATCTGTAACCATACGGACAAGGAAGGACGCTACTCCTTTAGAAACCAACCACCTGTCGCCTACTGGAACCTTTCCATGCTTGCTAGAGCCCTATCGCCGGTCATAGATAGCGAACGCAGTGAAAAAGCGCTTGAGAAGTTTGGAGAGATCTTTACACAAAAGTATTTACAGTTGATGAGAGCCAAGTTAGGCTTGAACACACAAGAAGAGGGTGACCTAACAGATCTCAAACAGCTCCTTAAGGTTTTAGGGGAACAACATGTAGACTACAGCGTATTCTTTCGCAGGTTGAGCCATTATAACGGAAATAAAACAGAACTGTTAGAGCTTTGTGAGACACACGAAGACATGGCACGATGGCTGGACAACTATGATAAACGTCTGCAACGTGATCCTGATATTAACCGTCACACAAAAATGCTTGCCATCAATCCAAAATATGTACTTAAAAACTACATTCTTCAAGAAGCGATCGAAGAAGCCGAAAAGGGAGATAATCGTCTCGTCAACGACTTATTGATGCTTGCGCAAAACCCTTTTGATGAACACCCGGGTTTTGAACATTATGCCAGACCTACGCCTTCCATCTATCAAAATGTAAAACTATCATGTTCATCATGACAATGCTACCACCTACCGACATTTACTCTTGACTGAGCTGATATCCTTTTTCATTAAGAAGGGAGACAATCCCTTCTTCACCAACGACATGACCTGCGCCGACAACAATGAAATAGTCTGTATCTGTTTTCAAAAACTCCTGAATCTTCCGTGTCATCTTATAATTACGTCTGATGATGAGAGCATCATAGATTTCTCTAAGTTCGGGGTCTGTTGTAAGTGACTGTGTCATGATCTTATCAAAGGCCTTTGCATCCCCTTCTTGCCAGCCTTCAAACATCTCTTCAAGCATCGGTTCCATCTCATGCATAGACTCGAGTGTATATCGCAACAGCATATCTTGAAAATGCTTATCATCCCTGCTTAACAACGACATCTGTTCCTGTGCTGTCTCAAGTTCATATAGAGTTTTTCCATCTCTTTGCGCCCTTGTTAAAAAATGCTGATCGATTCCTAACTCCGGAGAGTAACCCAGACGCATCATCTCCATTACACTCAACTGCAACATAATCACCCAAGGACGCATCTGTTCAAGCACCTCAGGCCTGATCCCCGTTTTACCGACATATGTCTGCAGAAGTGCATATGTTTTGGGTGATAATTCACTCTTAAGAGACTGCCCATAAGGATACCTGCCCAAATGTGACATCGCCCTTTTTATACTCTGCATCGACTCCGTCGAAGAGGGGTCCAATTCGACGACTAAAACATCACTTCTATTATAAGCATCTTCTATCTCTCGGGCCAGAGGATAGAGCTCCGGTTTGGCAAGATGGATGGAACCAAGGATATACACTGTCGATGTCTTTGAACTGACCTTATAAAGTAAAGATTTCGCTTCCAAAGAGAGTGTGAATACACATAAAAGTGACAAAAGGTAACTATATTTTTTCATCATAAAATGCCTCTGAGCCTAAGAATAGGGGGATGTGTTTTTCTGTGCCTAGAGTGTAGCAAAAAAAAGCAAAATTCTTTTGCTTTTTAAGCTCAAAAAAGAATATAGATATGTATAATTTTTCAACGAATGGCGAATAGAAATTTCGCATAACTTTTCATGAAAGACTGCTGCAATGAATAGAAAAAAAATCTATAATCCCGAATCCAATGAACACGTAAACGATCGACAGATATTCGGTGGAAACCCTACAGGGATATTTGAATTAAATAATATTAAATACCAATGGGCCTACAACCTCTGGGAGATGATGTTAAACAATACATGGTTTCCAAAAGAGGTCGACATGACCCGAGATGCCCTGGATTACAAAAACCTCACTGAGATTGAGAAAAAAGCATACGACAAGGCTCTCTCTCAACTGATCTTTATGGACTCACTGCAAACCAATAATCTTATTGATAATGTGAACCCTTATGTTACCTCTCCGGAGATCAACCTCATCCTGGTACGTCAATCTTTTGAAGAGGCACTTCACTCCCAATCCTATGCGGTTATGGTTGATTCTATTTCTCAAAACACGGATGAGATCTATAATCTGTGGCGTTCGGATATGAAGCTCAAGCATAAGAATGATGCGATTGCTGCCGTTTTTACAGAATTGACCAAAAACCCAAGTGAGACGAACTTCCTTAAGGCCTGTTTTGCCAACCAGATCCTTGAGGGAATATACTTCTACTCGGGATTCGCTTATATTTATACCCTTGCCCGTGCCGGGAAGATGCTTGGTTCGGCACAGATGATCCGTTTCATCCAGCGGGATGAGGTAACCCACCTTACCCTCTTTCAAAATATTATCAACACGCTTAAACGTGAGCGTCCGGATCTTTTCACCCAAGCATTGAAAGATGATGTCTATGCCATGTTTGAGAGTGCGGTAGAACTCGAAGTTCAATGGGGACAATATATCACTCAGGGACAGATCCTTGGTCTTACGGATAATATCCTTGAGCAGTACATCAAATACCTAGCAGACAGCAGGCTGACTGCCGTCGGATTTGAAAAACTCTATAATGTGGATCATCCGATTAAGTGGGTAGACGACTTTGCGAAGTTTAATGACCAAAAAACAAACTTCTTTGAAGGAACTGTTACAAACTATTCCAAAGGTTCTCTGGATTTTGATGACTTCTAGTCATCATCCCACTTTCTAAGTCTGTCCCATGACACAGCGCTATCTGGCAACGCTTCAATTTGAAACCACAAAAGACTATGACCATAATCTCACACTCCTTCTATCTTTGATCGAGCAGACTCCCGAAGACAGTATCGTTCTTGCTCCTGAAGTATGCTTAACGGATTTTGATTATGAACATTTTGATGAGGCCGCCTCCTTTTATGACAAAGCTGTCAACACTCTCCTGCCCCTGTCAGATCAACGTATCATCTGCCTTACTCTCATCCATAAAGATAAGCAAGGTGCCTTTCTTAATGTTGCCCTTGTGTTCCACGGTAAACGCATTGTCCATCAACAAACAAAAAACAAGCTCTTCAGACTTGGAGATGAACATGAATACTTCACACAGGGTCCCGATGAGAAACTCTATCCTTTTAAGATAGATGGTATCACCTTTGGAGTGTTAATCTGTTTTGAACTGCGTTTTAAACAGTATTGGCAAGACCTTGAGGGTGCCGATATCATTCTTGTCCCTGCCCGGTGGGGAAAATTGCGCAGTGACAACTTTAAGGTCCTCACGCAGGCTCTTGCGGTCATCAATCAATGTTATGTCCTTGCCTCAGACGCTAGCAATGAGGAGTGCACTGCACAAAGCGGTATCATCTCTCCCTTCGGTGAGGCAGAGTACAATGGGAATAATTCTTGCTTGCTCTTGCCATATGATAAACAAGAGATTCGCCGTATGCGACGCTATTTGAATGTGGGAATTAGATGATTGAGAGAATGACGGCAATGAAAAATGCCAAACTTGCCGAAGAGATAAACAAAAGATTTGCCCTTAGTGAAGCGGTAAAAAGAGCGATAAGCCTCAGTAACAGAGAAGCATTCGTACCTACCGGTTTTCGTCACAATGCCTATAAGCTTGATGCCTTGCCAATTGGAGCAAACCAATGGATCTCATCACCCCTAACCGTTGCCAAGATGAGCGAATACCTCTATCCCCAGGGCGCTGACTCCGTTTTAGAGATAGGCTGCGGAAGCGGATATCAGGCGGCCATACTCTCTAAACTGTTTAGGCGTGTATTCACTGTTGAACGTATTGAACCCCTTATGCTTGAAGCCAAGCAGCGCTTTAGAAACCTCAATCTCAGTAACATTCATACCCGCACCGATGATGGCCAAAGCGGCTGGATACAATATGCGCCCTATGACCGTATCCTCTTTTCCGCCTCAGCTACACACATACCCCAAAAGCTCATCGACCAGCTGGCACCCGATGGGATCCTCGTTGCACCTATGGAAAAGAACGGTAAACAGATCATTACCCGTTTCACCAAAGTGGGAAACTCCCTACAGGCAGAAGAGCTTGAAGAGTGTGTATTTGTTCCCGTCCTTGATGGTGTTCAAAAATAAAATATACAATGAGATATCGTCATGGAAACTAACAAGACAATAGGTCAGATCTGGGATGAAAAGTTTTCCCGTGAAGGTTACTTTTATGGTTTCGAGCCCAATCACTTCATCGCATCTGTGATAGAAGGACGCTCAGAAGAAAAGGCTTCCATAAAACCTGATGGAAAGATCCTGTGTCTTGGAGAGGGGGAGGGTAGAAATGCCGTCTACCTCGCTTCCAATGGATATGATGTCACTGCGCTGGATGCCTCTGCCATAGGCATGAGCAAAGCCTTGATGTTTGCAGACAAACAGGGTGTTAGTTTTCAAGCGCAACTCCTTGATCTGGAACAGTGGAATCCAACTGAGTCTTATGATGCCATTGTAAGCTCCTACCTTCATCTTGAAGAACCCCTTCGTACTCAGGCTTTCCAAAAAGCCATCAAATGCCTGAATAAGGGTGGATATTTTATTGGCGAATTTTTTTCGATCAATCAGATACCACGTACGAGTGGAGGGCCTAAAAAGCCCGAACTGCTCTATACCCTTGAGTCCTTGCGTTCGATCTTTACGATGGATGAGTGTACGATACACTATCTTGAGGAGTGTGACGTCACCCTGGATGAAGGAAAAGGACATCAGGGAGATGCACTCGTTATACGTGTTATTGTCCAAAGAGAATAGATGATAACGTTCACACGCTTGGGCTTTTGGCTTCTTTCATCTCTTCTTGGCAGCATAGTAAGCTATGATCAAACTACTGTATATTGGCACTATTTGCTCTTCTATATATGGAGTTTCAGCCTCTTTGTCATAGTGGATTATTTTGCTGAAAAATGGTTTCCGAATCCACCCCATGGATTTTACAAACCTCGCCTTGTAATGGGTTCATACATCGGCCTCAGTGCCCTGGTGTTCCTATTTATCCAAGAGGCCATGTAGATATGAACCTGTACAGACATCTGTTTACCGTCAATGAAAGGCCGGAAGACTACGTCCGTCATGTGAATAACCTGCGCTATCTTGAATGGTTCATTGAAGCTGCCGTACAACATGCCGATCAATTAGGATGGGGTGTGGAAGTGTGTAAAGAGTTGGGGCTGGCATGGGTCGCCGCATCCCATACCATCGAGTATCGTGCACCGGCTTATCAGGATGATGTGATCGAAATCAGCACCTGGATAGAGAAAGTCACACCGGTGCGGATAACACGTCGTTATGAATGCAAACGGGGAGACAAGACACTCTGTGTAGGAAGCAGTATATGGGTCTTGGTAGATTATAACGGCGAACGTCCACGAGCTATTCCAAAGGAGCTCAAGGAAAGGTTCGTGCAAGTTGCCCTTTGTAAAAAAGATGCCGATTAAGCCTTGTTCTTCATCTGTTTGGCAGCATCATAGGCATTTTTAATACGCAAAGCAGCTTTCATATAATTTGCTTCATCCATGCCCAGTTCTTTGACGAGAGCCAATGACTTTTCCATATTTTCCTTGTCCAGAAAACCTTTGATATTGATAGCAGTTCGAATAACATCAAGTATGTCCAGATCCAACTCGTCTACATCCTCTGCCTCATCCGCATAATCAAGTGCCTTGAGTATCTGTGTATACCTCGGTGAAAAGTTCCAATGCTCAAAAAGAAGCCCACCAATATAATAAGAAGTCGTCCCTCCGTACTTATCTTCCACTTCCTCCACACTCTTTGCCTGATAAATCTCCTCTGTAAACAAGTTTGCATAATCACTTGCCCGCATCTCCTGTGCGAAGATAACCTTACCCGTTTCCATGATAAGAGCCAAGGGTACCAATATCTGTGCACGTTTTATATCGACACCCATATACCATTGGAACAGTAATGCGGACTGAAGGTGACACATATCATTAAACCGCTCGTTACTCATTCCATAAACACCCATATCCGGACGAATATGCTCTTTCATCACAAACGAAAGTATGAATCCCTTCATAATTCGTGAACCAAACAATGTAATGGCTTGAGAAACAGAAGTGATCTTCTTTTGAAATCCGTACTTGGGATCATTGATCATCCCCAGGATATTTGCCGTCAACAAGGTGTCATCCTCAATCAATCGTGCCAGTTTACGAACATCGACATCATCTTCATTTTGAGAATAAAGCTTTAAGATCTTTTGTGCCGTATCCGACAAAGGGGGTAGGGTTTCAATACGATTGACCAAAGACTTGAATGGAGTCTCATGTTTGTCGGTGGACATCTTTGGGGTATCTGTATCATCTAAAAAACTGTTTAAATCATCATCTAATGGTGGCATAAAGGCACTCCTGTTTTCATCATGCCCACATCATCTCTCAATTAAATTAAAATTTAGATTAAATTAGGATATTTAATATTTTTTTATAAGAAAACTTAATATAGAATGGGTTTATGTTTAATTTACCGTTAACCCTATTACGAAAAATCGGCCTAATTGTTCTCATGCTGCTTTTCCTCATCGCAGGGTTAAACCATTTTAATCATCCTGATTTTTATGTCTCAATCATGCCGCCTTACCTTCCTTTTCAGTATGAACTTTCCAATATCGCAGGATTTTTTGAGATACTCGGTGCCTTGGGTCTGCTTTTTGCCAAAACACGCCGTATTGCAGGATATGGACTTATCTTACTGCTGATAGCAATCTTTCCTGTTAATATTCACATGGCCCTGCATCCGGATAATTTCAAAGAACATTCTGCGCTTCTGATCTATCTACGTATACCCTTGCATATCATTTTTATCTCCTGGGTCTATTGGGCTGCAGTACGCAAAAAGGCTGTCGGCTATCATTTTTGACAAGAAAAGACTTTTCTCCTCTCAAATCTTGGTCTGAAATATGCTTAAGCTATTATCATCACCACATTACAAAGGTCCTACCCTCATGAAATCCATTTTATTTGTCTGCCTAGGAAATATATGCCGTTCCCCTCTCGCCCAGGGCATCACAGAAAAGCTGATTCATGAAAAAGGCCTGGATATCAAAGTTGACTCTGCAGGGACAGGTGATTGGCATATCGGTGAGCCTCCTTGTGAGAATTCAATCAAAGTAGCCTCAAAAAATGGCATCGATATCTCTATGCAACGGGGAAGACAGGTCACACAAAAGGACTTGACTACCTATGAGCTGATCGTTGCATTGGATCAAAACAACTACAATGATCTTGAAAAGCTGGGGGCATCCAATCTGATCAAACTCGGGTCCTTCGGATACAATAATGAGGATGTTCCCGATCCCTACTTCTTTCCCGGTTTTGAAGGCTTCGATACCGTTTTCAACATGATCGAGAGCTGTGTATGTCAACTCTTGCAAGAGAAATATGATGTTTAGACCTTTCCTCCTTCTTTCAATACTTAGCCTCTGTCTTAATGCAAAACATCTTCAAAAGGAAAAAGTATATCAAGAACACTTCTGCCAAACATACGGTGGTCAAACAGAATATATGCTTCAGGACAGAACCCGTGTAGACTGCTTGCTGGATGAGTATGCAATCGAGGTGGACTTTGCCGCAAAATGGGCAGAAAGTATAGGCCAATCACTCTATTATGCCCAAAAGACCAACCGTAAAGCTGCTGTCTTACTGATCATCGAAGATGAGTATAAAGAGTCAAAATACCTCAAACGCCTCAAAGAGGTCAGCCGGACACATCCCATCCACATTTGGACGATCAACAAAGAATTTAAAATAGATAACAGCATAGATTAGAAAATGGAATAATAATTGCTTTTTATCCTTCACTAGATTCCACTTCTCAAACAAATTTTTAAGAAGTGTCGGCACTTAGTTGCAGAAAGGAGAAAGAATGCTTAGTATCTCAAATGATAAGACAGAGAGTCCGAAAGGATTTCTTTCCGGTCTTCTTGGACTCAAAGCCGGAGAAAAAAGTGACAAGTTCTCACTTCTATTAGACTCTTTCTCTCTGGATAAGGGTGTCGAAAAAGGCTTCAAGTTTGGCAATATAGATGCACTGACCCACTCCAACAAGAAAGATAAGCACGAAAGTCCGGATACTAAACTTTCTCTTGGAAAACTATTTTCTTTGGGAAATGAGGAGGCTAACGATGAAGAACAGATCCATACTGATCTGATAAAAGCCTTTCCAGCAAAAGGGCTCAAAGAGAACCTCCAACAACTCATCGGTGAGGCAAAATCCTTTCTAAAAGAACAGATAACGCAAAAAATAGATTTGAAAGAGCTTCCGAATACGCTTGGAGGATTGATCAAACTTGCAGAAAAATCAGGTATAGATGTGCGTGCCATAAGCTTTGAGTCCCTTCCCCAAACTGCTGTAAAAGAAGAGCTTAGCCAGGTTATTCACAACTTTAAGCCCTCATTATCGGCAATCCCTCATTCAACCAGTGAACTGGTCAAACCCGCTTCTGAAATAAAAGCAAACAAGGATGCATCGAGTCAAAAACCTCTCAATGCCCTGCTGAATCAAACCAAAGAAGCTCTCCTGATCCAGGGAGGTGATAATAGATTCTCTGTACATGAAACATCAAATACAGTTAAACCGTCACTCTTCAATGCATCGTTAAATGCCCTCTTACACGGTGAAAATTCCGAAAAAGTCGGCGAAAATGAACTGGGTGGAAAAATTGACGGTGAAAAGGGAAGTGATAAAAGCCAGATCCTACAGCACACAAAGACAGATCAACTAACGCAAAAGATCACTGAAGCAAAGCAGCTTGTCCAACATGTTGCACAGAGTATGAAGGAAGCCGTTGAGAACTATAAACCTCCCTTCACCCGTATCAAGATGCAGCTTAATCCACAGAAGTTCGGTGAGATGGATGTCACACTCATCCAGCGGGGAAGTAATGTACACATCAATATCAATGCCAATACAACCGCACTGACCGTGATGATGCAAAATGCCCATGAACTGAAATCTGCACTCAGTACACAGGGGATGGGAGATGCTCAAATGAACTTCTCTTCACATCAGCACCAACATAATGAACAGCACAAGCATGAACATGCCCATGAGCAATATGAAGCTTATCAAGAGTTTGAAAACATTCAAGAAGAGTTTGATGAAGTAGCAACGGCTCTTGAAATTGTTGTTCCACGATATATATAGCATAGAAAGGATTTATTATGCCAATCTCCAATACAAGCTCAGCAGCGACATCTACCAATCTCATCGACGCACCTGCCGGAACCAACCCTAACGGTATTTTAGGTAAAGATGATTTCTTGAAACTTCTTTTGGTGGAACTACAATATCAAGACCCTACCGAACCGATGGACTCAGAGAAGATCCTTTCGCAGACCTCGCAACTCGCGACCCTTGAGTCTTCGGAGAACACCAATAAATCTCTTGAGCAACTATCCGCTTCATTGCTTTCGAGTACCCAGTTCAGTACCGTATCCGCTATTGGAAAAATTGCAGATACCGGCAGCAATGGGCTAATCTATGAACAGGGTAACAATACAAGTTTTGAGATCTATTTTCCTGAGGCCATTGCCACCGGTAACGTAGAGATCAAAGACGCCAACGGAAACCTTGTACGCACCATTCCGATCGCTCCAAATGATAGGGGAGTCTACTCCTTCGACTGGAACGGTATCACCGATGGTGGTAATGTCGCAGACTCCGGTGTCTATTACATCGAGGCATCCTATGCAAACACAAGCGGTCAGACCTTAAAGACCCGTGCCGGTGCCTACCCTATAGAGTCTGTACGTTTCGAAAACGGACAAAGCCTTCTCAAACTGGGCTCATCTTACGTCCCTTTTGATTCGATCGTCGAGATCTACCAATAACGCAAAGGATATCCTATGTTACAGTCAATTTATGCCGGTGTCAGTGGTTTACAGTCCTTTCAAACAGGGATCGACGTCCTGGCCAATAATATCGCCAATGTCAATACCGTTGGTTTCAGAGGCTCAAGTACCGAGTTTTCCAATCTCTTCGAACAACATTTTGCCTCAGGTACTACCGGTTCAAGTACACGTCAGGTAGGTCTGGGAACACGGGTAAGTGCAACAGCCCTTGATCTTCATACCGGCAGTTATCTCAATACCGATAATAATGCCGATCTTGCGATTATCGGAGATGATGGATGGTTTGGTCTGGCCGGACCGAATAATGAACAGTTCTTTACCCGTGCAGGAAACTTTCACTTCGACCCTTTTACTACAGGTTCCGGCACGAGTGTCCGTCTTGTATCGGAAGAAGGGTATTTTGTTACCGGTACTTTGGGAAATAATACAGGCGGCAGTGTGCTCTCTCCGGTTATTGACAGCCTGGAACTGGGTAGTGTATCAGCGCAGGGAGCCTTGATCTTCCCTGCGGATCTTCAGTATCCTGTTCAGCCATCGACACAGGCTGACTTTTTTGGAAACCTGGGTGTTGATCCGGTCACCCAGGTTCTTTCTGCCACGGTGATCAGTCCTAACAGCGAACGCAATAATCTTCGCCTTGTTTTCAATCAGACGACACCCCAACCTGCTAGCGGTACCTCATGGGATGTTGTAGCGACTACACAGAGTGCTGATGGAACTGTCATATATGACACCCAAAATGGTGTTGTCACCTTTGATGAGACAGGTAATCTGATCAGATCAACTCTGACAAGTATCAATAATGACGGTGCACCCGTGGCCATCAATCTTGGTACAGGCCTTGACGGCGTACTATCAAACAGCGGTCCTACCGTTGCCGGAGCCGCTACTGTTGATGGTAATCTAGGTGGAGACCTTCTTGAATATACTGTCAATCGACGTGGTGAGGTCGTCTCTACTTTTACCAATGGTCTGCAAAGCGTTGTCGGTAGGGTAGCCATTTACCACTTCCAAAACGATCAGGGTCTTGAAGCTATCAGCGGAAACCGTTTTAAAGTCTCCGATAACAGTGGTAAGCCCATCTTTTATGCACAAAACAATGGAGAACTTTTGAGTGCCACATTGGAAAACTCCAATGTCCGACTGGAAACAGCCCTGACGGAATTGATCATCATGCAGCGCTCCTACGATGCGACTGCAAAAACGATTTCAACCTCAGATCAGATGCTACAAAAGGCCCTCAATATGTAAAAGGTAAAAAGCCTTTTACTGCTATCTCTTCTCTCTTAGTTACATTTATCAACTCAATCTATTTATATATTTTTATATCAAGTTTTTTGATACATAATACCTAAAGTTGGAACATTGTTTGCTTTTAATCATTACTAGTCACAAAGCTTAGATCCAAGAGTCAATGCAAAAAAACTGCATTGCAGGATTGAAACCAGAGGTACTTCCCATAAAAAGTACCAACGGGGGCCTGTTAAAAAGGATAAACTATGTTAAAGTCTCTATTTTCAGGTGTTTCTGGTCTACAGTCACACCAAATCGCCATGGATACCGAGTCCAACAATATCGCCAACGTAAATACCATAGGTTTTAAATACTCCCGTGCAAACTTTTCTGACCTTTTGGCACAGACCAACCAGATCGCAACAGCACCACAGGGTCAACTGGGTGGTAGAAATGCTGTACAGATCGGCTTGGGTGCAACCGTGAACTCTATTACACGTATTCACACTCAGGGTTCTATTCAAAATACCGATAAAAATACCGACGTTGCTATCCAGGGGGACGGATTCTTTGTGGTAAGCGGAGACGGAGGAAGTTCCTATAAATATACCCGTTCGGGGGATTTTAAATTTGATGCCAACGGTAACTTTGTCGACAATAACGGTTTTATTGCGCAGGGCTGGGTACGTGATGAGATCACCAATCTGGTTGACAATACTGCTCCGATCCAGAACATTGTCATCGCACCGGGTCTGACTACACCCGCGAATGCCACACAGATCATTAACCTTAAAGCTAATCTTAACTCGGGACCGACAGTAGATCAATTCTCACCGACTTTTGCACTTGATGATGTTCCGGGTCTGGGAGCAAATGAGGTCACCGAAGACCTTGGAGTTCTTTTCGACTCGACAGGTCAAGCCTTTAACCTTCAAACCGGTCAAGGTATCTGGGCAAGTTTTCAAGATGCAACAGCAAATGGGGTCAATACGGTTGCAGGTGGTGTCTTAACCTTTGCCGCAGGTGACTTTCAGATTAATGGAGAGGATATCATCGTTACTACTTCGGGAATCTCTCCTACAGACAATGCTCGTGAGATCGTTGCAGCAATCAACAGCAGAAGCAGTGTCACAGGAGTAGTAGCAACTATCACAGGTGCGGGAAATGACCAAATTGCACTGACAAACAATAACCGAACCGGAACCACAGCAAGCAGCAAGAACATCGCCCTTGCAGGAGCTCAATTAGCCAATACGGGTCTTGATGCCACAACCGGAAACCTCGTAACTGCGCAACAATATACCTATGATCCCGTTGCCGGAAATGCAGGACTAAGAATCTTCAGAACAACCGAAGACCTACGTGCGCTTTTAGACGCTGATGCCGAACTGGTATCTGTCGGTTCTGAGGTCACCATCGCCGCAGACGGGAAGATCGAGATTAACAATGTCAGCGGTGCAACAGCAATGAACATCAGTATCACCGATCTAAGTACGGCAACTGTTAATACCAACAATTTCTTTGCCGACAATCTTCAAAGTCTTCAGGGAAGTCTTTCCACCGGAGTCGGTCAGATCCGCCGTTCCCAACCGATCAATGCCGCTACCCATACCAGTAGTTTGGATATCTTTGACTCCTTAGGTTCCAAACATACCGTGACGATCAACTTTAGAAAGACCCAACAGACGACAGCAACCGGATCGATGTGGGATTATACCCTTACCGTGCCACAGCCTGCTGCTTTTGTTGGTGCAACTGCCCCGGATACCAATATTCTTACCGGTGGAAATGTGACCTTTGACTCAAACGGTGCTATTGTCGGTATCAATCCCGGCTCTTTTGATCTGATCCCTGGAAATGGCTCAGCTTCACCACAAACCATCGACTTGGACTTTGGAACACTCAATAGTTATGATGGCTTGACCTCTTTTGACAGCCCTTCAGCAACATCGGGACTATCTCAAGACGGTTATACCGGTGGGGACCTATTGGGTATTCGTATCGATCAATCGGGAACACTTATCGGTTCGTTCTCCAACGGCCGTTCATTCGGGTTGGCTCAGATCGCTATGGCTAAGTTCGTGAATAATGAGGGTCTCGCCTCTGACGGCGGGAATGTCTACCTACAATCCGCCAACTCCGGTGATCCGATTATCGGTACTGCCGCTACCGGTGGACGCGGGTTTATTCAATCATCGGCTCTGGAGGCTTCAAACGTTGACCTGTCCCGTTCACTTACACAACTGATCATCATCCAGCGTGGTTATCAAGCCAATGGTAAGACCATCACTACTTCTGATCAGCTGCTTAACACCCTGATCAACCTCAAAAACTAACCTGATATAAACATCCCTACCCCTGACGTGAACACGTAAAAGGGGTATGATCTATAGTTTTTTAGATCTTTCCGTATATCTCATTATATAAAGCCATCGCCGAACGGTCTGACAAACTGGCAATATAGTCCGCTATAACACGATGTTTGTTTCGAAACTCCAATTGTGAAGCATAATAGTTAGGCAGCATCTTCGGCTCATCCATCAAGGCTCCAAAAAGCCCTTCAACGGCCTTTTTACCCGCATACATCTTACGGACAATCTCTTTGTGTTGATACAGTTCCTGAAAGAGTATCTTTTTGAGTTTCTTGATCTTCGTTTCCAGTTCGGGTTCAAAACCTATTGGGATAGCTTCTGTACTGGGAATAGAAGCACTTAAGACTCTGGAGTTGTCAACTCTCGGACGGGAATAATCCAAAAGCGAATACACCAGATGGTTGATAAAGTGTGATGAGAAACGATATCGAAACATCTCATCCTCATCCTCGGCTATGCCCTCTTCATAAACCTTTTCCAAAATCTCCTGTGCTAACTCACTGCGTTTTAATGTCTCGAAACTGATCAATCCCGAATGAACACCATCATCGATATCATGGCTCATATAAGCGATCTCATCGGCTCTGTCTACGATCATAGCTTCAATAGAAGGGTGCGTATCCAGCTTGAAGAGTTTGTCGATCTCATCGGGGAAAAACGATTTCTTGTACGGATAGGAGTGCTTTAATACGCCTTCTAAAGTCGCAAAAGAGAGATTCAGTCCATTAAATCCCTTATAACGTTTTTCTAAAGAGGTAAGCACACGGAACGATTGATAATTATGTTCGAAACCATTTGTGTAACCTGCTTGTTTTAATTGTTCATCCAATTCATCCCCGCCTACATGTCCGAAAGGTGTATGTCCCAAATCATGGGACAGGGCAATGGCCTCCGCCAGAGACTCCTCAAGACCTAATTGTGAAGATATGGAACGGGCTATCTGTGATACCTCGATGGAGTGGGTCAAACGTGTTCTGAAAAAATCACCCTCCTGATTTAAAAACACCTGCGTTTTATACTCTAACTTTCTAAAACTCCCTGAATGAATAATCCTGTCTCTATCCCGTGCGAAAGGTGATCTGAAATCATCAGATATACCGTAAAACCGCTCATGTGCCTGCATTGACTTCCTTTTTAAACGCTAAGTTTGTATTGTTATCTTCGTATTTCAATCTTCTCAGGCTCTTGACATTTCAAACAATCCAATTTCTTCGAAGGCATGCTTGCCTTTAGAGCCGCTTCTTCATCATATGCCCTGCATTCATGCATGGCATGATGAGATCCGATACTTTCACACATACTTCCGGTAAGCTTTATACCTTCACACCCCGTGATAGCCAGACAAAAACCAAAAAACAACGAACGCACTATTCGAGCTCATACCCTTTTTCTTCCAAACAGCGTCTACACTCGAGCCTGATTGGAGATTGTGAGGCTTCTGCTGCCTTCTTCTCATCATAATATTGACATGCCATAAGGTCTTTCTCGACCTGATGCGTCGAATACCCCTCAGGACATATCAACCCATTGACCTTGACACGTTTCGAACTACACCCGACAACTAACAAAACGGTTAGTATCCATAAAACTATCTTCATATCTTTACTTTCGATCAAAAATTCCCAGAGCTATACACTCCCTAATATTGATATTATAGCTTAGATTGACTATAATCATTTCAATTATAAAAAGGCAAACAATGAAGCAGTATCTTGAACTTTGTAATAGGATTATCAAAGAGGGCACATGGATCGACAATGAGCGTACAGGCAAACGCTGTCTAACGGTTATCAATGCAGACCTTCAATATGAAGTGGGAAAAAATGAATTTCCCCTTATCACCACACGAAAATCCTATTACAAAGCTGCTATTGCCGAATTCCTGGGATACATACGTGGGTATGACAATGCTGCCGACTTCCGAGCGCTTGGCACAAAGACCTGGGATGCCAATGCGAATCTGAATGAAGCTTGGCTAAACAACCCTTATAGAAAAGGTGAAGACGACATGGGTCGGGTATATGGTGTACAAGCCCGCGGTTGGAAAACACCCGAGGGAAACACCATTGATCAACTTAAAAAAGTCGTTGACAACCTGAGTAACGGAATCGATGACAGAGCCGAGATCATCACGTTTTACAACCCAGGTGAATTTCACATGGGATGCCTTCGTCCTTGCATGCATACCCATACCTTTTCTTTACTGGGAGATACGCTTCATCTGACTTCCTACCAACGCTCCTGTGATGTACCTCTCGGACTGAACTTCAATCAGGTCCAGGTCTTTACCTTCTTAGCCCTTATGGCACGTATTACCGGCAAGAAAGCAGGAACAGCTTATCACAAAATCGTCAATGCCCACATCTATGAAGACCAATTGGAACTCATGCGCGATGTTCAGCTCAAACGCGAACCTTTCCCATCTCCCCAACTGCATATCAACGAGAAGATCCAAACACTCGAAGACCTTGAGACATGGGTAAGCATGGATGACTTTTCCATCAGCGGCTATGAGTGTCACGATCCCATAGCGTATCCATTTTCCGTATAGGCCTGTAATATGCATAAACCCCTTATTTCCATTATCGTCGCAATGGCTAACAATCGTGTTATAGGTAAAGATAATGATATGCCCTGGCATCTTCCGGCCGACCTTAAACACTTTAAAAGCGTAACCTTGGGAAAACCGATCATCATGGGAAGAAAAACCTATGAATCTATTGGCAGACCCCTTCCGGGAAGACAAAACATCATTGTTAGTCGAAACAGTGATTATCACATCGAAGGGTGTGATGTCGTCAATTCTTTGGAAAAAGCGATTGAGCTGGTGAAGGATGTCGAAGAGGTTATGATCATCGGCGGCGGAAAGCTTTATGCCCAGGCACTTACATCTGCCGACAGACTCTATCTTACCTTTATTGATCTAGATGTAGATGGGGATACACAGTTTCCTGATTATTCTACCCTCGATTTGCGCGAGATAAAACGGGAAAGACATGCCAGGGATGAAAATAACCCCTATGATTATGAGTTTGTCGATTTCATGGTTGAGAAGACTTAAGCAAAAAGCTTTTCAACTGCCTCTTTGCTTTGCATTCCTTTTGCAATTTGTGCAATATATTGCACATACATCAATGTATACTGTTTGGCGATCATCTCGATGTCATTTACGACCTTAAGATGAGGTTCGATCAACGTAGCATAGATATAACTCTCTTCTTCAAGTTCACACATCACCTCAGGTATCTGTGAAACAGCGAGTCCATAATGGACAAAAGACTCATACAAAGCGTTCAAGGCTATCATATGTTCAGGCTGTCGCAGACTTCCTTCTTCAAGTTTGTGATTTTTAGTATACATGTAAGACTTTTCTGCGGCGTCTAAGGCTAAAAGAATCTTTTCAGTCATCATAAACTCCCTAAAAATACTTTTCTTGGGTACTAGTTTATCCCAAATTAGTAAATGATTGTCCTGAAAAAAAGTGTTGAATAAGTGTGACAAGGTATAAATAAATATTATTTTTTAAGCTTTACCCGCTGAGCATGAGTGATCGCAACAGCCATGGCATCGGATATGTCCAAAGGCTTAATTGGTTTTTTTATTCCTAACAAACGCTGTACCATAAAGGCGACCTGCTCTTTTTGTGCCTTGCCCTTACCCGTCAAAGCCTTCTTGACCTGAAGAGCAGTGTACTCATTGAACTGACCAAATTCCTGTAAGATCTTAAGCATCATGGCTCCACGAAATTGTGCAAGCTTGATCGTCGTCTTTGGATTATGGGCATAAAAAATATCTTCCATTGCAACTTCATCTATCTTGTGGGCATTAAAGATCTGATCAAAACCCTCGACCATTTGGGGAATCTGAAATTGCAACTCTTCTGCTTTCATCTTGATCAGACCTGCCTCGACCAATTTCATCGTACTTCCCTCCAATGAAATAATCGCATAACCTAAGTTGCGTGTTCCAGGATCTATCCCCAAGATATTCACATCTTCCCTTTTTCCCTAGTTACAGGGTTCTCTTTAAACTTCAAGTCAAGTTGTTCACAAATGTGAATAACCTGTAGTTCACATGATGAACTTCGCTATTTTAGCTAATTATCTGGATTTTTTGGTTATTATTCACAAAAGTTATTCACATTGAAAAAGGGACCTCTTTATGACCATTGGCGACTCCATCTTAGAACTTCTCAAACAAGAGATCAGCGAGGTTGAATATAATCGTTATATCAAACAGCTCGACTTTTGTACCGAGGGTTCAAGAACCGACTATGCACTTTTCTTAGCACCCAATCCCCTCATCGCCTCATGGGTTAAGACACGATACAGTGAAAAGATCGCCCACCTCTTTGAAGTCAAGACCAGTATCAAGCCGACTGTTGCCTTTGAACTTAAAAACAAACGGAAAGAGAAACTAAGCGGCGCGGATACTTCTACACCATCTTCTCCTCAACACTCAGCCCACCAAAGCCTGCTGAACCCCGCCTATACTTTCGACAACTACGTAGTAGGTAGCTCTAACCAATTTGCCTACTCTGCAGCTCAATCTGTATGTGAAAAACCGGGCGAAGCCTATAATCCCCTGTTTATCTATGGGGGAGTCGGTTTAGGAAAGACCCACCTGATGCAAGCCGTAGGAAACCGTCTTCAAACCCAGGGGAAATCGGTTATCTACTCCTCGGTTGAACAGTTTGTCAATGATTTCACCCGTCATCTTCGTAATCAAACCATGGATAGGTTCAAAGACAAATACCGAAATTGCGATGTATTAATGATCGATGATGTTCAGTTTTTATCCGGCAAGAATCAAACCCAAGAGGAATTTTTTCACACTTTTGAGACTCTACGCAGTGAGAATAAACAGATCATCCTGACTTCCGATAAACATCCCAAACAGATCGCCGGTCTTGAGGACAGACTCAAAAGCCGTTTTGAATGGGGGCTCATCGCTGATATCCAACCACCCGAACTGGAGACTAAAATCGCTATTATCAATAAAAAATGTGAAATCAATCGTGTTGATATCTCAAAAGAGATCATCGATTACATTGCCACTATTATCGATAACAATGCCCGTGAGATCGAAGGTATCCTCTCCAAGCTTCACGCCTATGCAAAGCTTATGAACCAAGAGATAACCCTTGAGTTCACCAAAAATGTGCTCAAAGAACAGCTTAAAGAGAAGCGTGAAAATATCACTATCGATCACATCGTAAAATTTGTCTCAAAAGAGCTCAATGTCAAACCGAGTGAGATCCGATCAAAAAGCAGAAGCAAAAACATTGTCTATGCCCGACGTGTCTCTATCTATCTTGCACGTTCACTGACGCAAAACACAATGCCTCAATTAGCTCAGTATTTCGGTATGAAAGACCACACTACCATCTCTCATACCATGAAAAAAATCAATGAACTTTTAAAGAGTGATG
>JBFEXS010000018.1:0-27511 GCA_041562555.1 Sulfurimonadaceae bacterium | reverse complement strand
GCTACTCGTAGCCCTTCACTCAGGTGGTTATAGAGAGGGGGAAACGCCTGGTCCCATTCCGAACCCAGAAGCTAAGCCCCTCTTCGCTGATAATACTGCACCTTTCAGGTGTGGGAACGTAGGTCGCCGCCTGGACTTTTTTCTTCACAATCTTTATTCCCATTTACTTTATTTTACAAATCTAACTTACTTTACCTTGTTTGATTAATTTCGTCCTTTGACGTCCTACTTTACTAAAGAAACTTCACTTCGCTTGTTTTCCATTTTTTCTACCTTGTTCATAATCGATCATCCTTAGGGATAATTTATTATGAAGTATCGTAGGCGCCCAAGCGAGGCGACAAGCACCCTTAGGGTGTCTCCGCCCGGACTTTCTTTACTAATCCTCAGTCATCTACAATGTTTAGTCTTCAGTGTTTATTTAAGCATTATCAAGCCGCTGAATCTTCCACATTGATTTTTTTCTGCACGATATGAGTAAAAGAGCTCATTGTTACATGAGGTACATAAAGGCGATATGTCTATATTTGTCTCTCTTATGCCATGGCTTTTCAATTGAGCTTTTAATATAGCCAACAGATCCAAATAATATGTATTGTCACGCTGTTTTAATGCATAGCCGTATTGCTTCTCACTTATTTCACTCACAACATCTTCACCGACTTCATAGCAGCATTCATGAATAGCCGGTCCGACTGCAATCAGCATGTCATCGGGTTTACAATTATATTCTTTTTCTAATCGTTTGATACATTTTGGCACTATCTCTAAAAATATGCCAGCACGTCCTGCATGAACAGCTGCTATGGCTTTTTTGTGAGGATCATATATCAGAATTGGAATACAGTCCGCTACCATCACCATTATTGGCGTCTGTCTCATGTTCGTAATAAGGGCATCGCATTGGGGAATATCTTGTAGATCACTGTCGTTTCTAATGACTTTTATCTTGTTTCCATGTACTTGATCCATTCGGACAAGCCTATGATACGGATAGTTTAAAAAGTTCGCATATGCCTTATGATTACGTTTTACGATAAGGGGATCATCATCTACGTGAAATGCTAGGTTGTTTCCGGTGTATGGGTATTTAGAGAAGCCTTCTTCTTTGGTACTGAAGGCGTGCAGAAGTTCGTAAAAGTCGTTAAAAAGAGTGCTTTGAACTATTCTCATCAAGCAAAGGTGAAAAATCCTATCTTATTGCAATCGGACTGTTTATGGGAGTCTTGGCAGTTTTCATACATGATCTGATGTCTTTTCCAAAATGCAAGAAAACCTGTAAAGCCAAGCAGTGCACTCAGTGCAGCTCCTTTTAGAAAGAGGATAAACCCTTGATAGAGTGACGCGCTAAAAGATAGCTCACTGCTTATATAAGTGACAATTGTAAATCCCGCTCCGACCAGCATCGATGAGAAGCTGAGTAAAAATGCCAATACAAGTACAACACGATAGAATGGTACCAAACTGTCATTTAGATAAAAAGGAAGTTTTTTCATCATAACTCCTCCAAATAAACAATATTTTTATAGTATATATACAAATATTCTAACATCCAAATCTATGATTTCAAGCTCTATTTGTAACTATAGATATAATTTAAGCTAATATCTAAATACTGTGTAACTCTTATGCACATTTCCATTTGTTTAGTTTCATCAAATATAACACTATGTATTTTTTTATCTATAACTAAAGTGTTTTTTGTTTTTTTTTGAATATATATATAAAAAATATGTGTCAAATAACCTCGGTTTTGATTTTTTTTCCCTACAAATACTCTCTACTGAGTCTTTTGTGTGAAATCTGCTAGAATAAATTAATTTTATCTTGTAAAGGTGGTTTTCATGTCACACAACATAAACTCAAGTTCAATGGCTACATTTCATGTGATGTCTCCGACACTTGATGGGAATGATGTGAATGCAAAACGTGAAGAGATTCGTGACTATTTTCACAAAACCTATTCTTTTTTTGAAAAACTGTTCGAGTGCTTAAGTGACGACGAAGTCTTTTATTTGAAATCAGAGCCTACTCGCCATCCTATGATCTTTTATTTTGGACATACGGCTACCTTTTTTATTAATAAGCTTATTGTTGCTAATATCATTCACGAGCGTATTAATGCTGATTTTGAATCAATGTTTGCTGTGGGTGTTGATGAGATGAACTGGGACGATATGAATGAAGAGCATTATCAATGGCCTGCGGTCAGAGAAGTCCGTGAATACAGACAACGTGTTCGTCAGAGAGTAGATGGCTTGATCTCTACATTGCCGATGACACTCCCTATAAAACAAGAAGACCCGATGTGGATCATACTTATGGGAATCGAACATGAACGCATACATTTGGAAACTTCATCAGTCTTACATCGTCAGCTTCCTATTGAGATGATTCAGGATAATGGATTTTTTTTACGTTGTGAAGAGACGGGAACAGAGCCTAAGAATGAGATGGTATCGATTGAAGGCGGAACGATTGTCCTGGGTAAAGAAAGGGATCATCATCTTTATGGATGGGATAATGAGTATGGCCGTCAAGAGGTTGATGTTGCTTCCTTTAAGACAAGTAAATTTCTTGTGTCTAACGCAGAATTCCTGGATTTTGTCCAAGATGGTGGGTATGATGATCATGATCTTTGGGATACAGAAGGAATTACTTTTTTAAATACCTCTAAGATACGCCATCCTGTCTTTTGGATAGATAAGGGGGACGGGACATTCCGTTATCGTGCGATGCTTGAGGAGATGGAACTTCCTCTGAGTTGGCCGGTAGATGTGAACTATTTGGAGGCCAAGGCATTCTGCCGCTGGAAAAGCCAAAAGGATGGAAAATCCTATCGTTTGCCAAGTGAGGCAGAATGGTATCGACTATATCAGCGTGCAGGTATCGAGGATCTACCTTTGTATGATGACAGAAGAGCAAATATAAATTTTAGATATTGGGCTTCATCCTGTCCTGTAAATCGATTTTCTTTTGGTGATGTCTATGATGTGATGGGAAATGTTTGGCAGTGGACGGAATCGCACATGGACGCTTTTGAAGGGTTTGAAGTTCACCCGGCCTATGATGATTTTTCAACTCCCACTTTTGACGGAAAGCATAATCTGATCAAAGGCGGTTCATGGGCCAGTAGCGGAAATGAGATTATGAAGCATTCGAGATATGCGTTCAGGCGTCATTTCTATCAGCATGCAGGGTTTAGATATGTAGAAGGGAAAGATTTGAAGATCGAAGATGAAAATATTTATGAAACGGATGAATTGGTGTCGCAGTATTGCGACTTCCAGTATGGTGAGAGTCATTTTGGGGTAGAGAATTTTGCGCAAGCATGTGCAAAAAAGGCTATAGAGTATACGAAGGACACAAGACAGGAGAGTGCTCTTGATCTTGGGTGTGCGACGGGACGAGCTTCTTTTGAACTGGCAAAAGTGTTTAAGAAGGTAACGGGGATTGACTTTTCTGCTCGTTTCGTACAGGTTGGGGTCGAACTACAGACAAAGGGTAAAGTCGGTTATTACCAAAAAGGTGAAGGAGATATCGGTAAGCGTCTTGAGATCGATATCGAAGATTTTGATTTTAAAAGTATGAAAGACAACGTCGAGTTCTGGCAGGGAGATGCATGTAATCTTAAGCCTCATTTTAAAGGATACGATCTTATCATGGCAACTAATTTGATTGACAGACTTTATGAACCGCATCTTTTCTTGACGACGGTGCATGAACGCATCAATGAAGGAGGATATCTGGTATTGACATCCCCGTATACCTGGCTGGAAGAGTATACGAAAAAAGAGTTTTGGATCGGTGGCTATGAAGATGAACATGGTAAGCAAGTCTCCACTTTGGATGGGTTGAAAGAGATGCTCGATAGGAATTTTCGATTGGTTTCAACGGAGGATGTCCCTTTTGTGATCCGTGAGACACCGCGAAAATATCAACATACCATTTCTCAGATGTCTGTATGGAAGAAAAAGTGAGACGAGACGGTAAGACAGATTTCAATGAAGTTTCTTCGAGAGAGGGGACCAATGCAGAAAAATATGCATTAAAGAAGAGACTCTTTGGTTCGGATGATGTTTTGCCTATGTGGGTGGCAGATATGGATATTAAGACCCCCGATTTTGTGATGAAAGCGATTTCTGAGCGTATCGGGCATCCTATATTAGGATATGAAGAGGCACCTGAATCCATGTTCGAAGCACAGATAGAGTGGATCGGTAAACGACATGCGTATAGATTACAGCGTGAGTGGATGTATTATTCTCCCTCCGTGGTCGCAAGTATCAACATGGCTATCAAAGCCTTTACGGAGATCGGTGACAAGGTGATCGTCCAGTCACCTGTTTATTTTCCTTTTTATTCTTCGGTGACGAATAACGACAGAGTCCTTGTAAAAAATGCGTTGCTTGAAAAAGATGGCTACTATACTATGGACTTTGAGGCTTTGGAGGCTTCTATAGACGAAAGATGTAAGCTGCTGCTCTTATGTTCTCCTCATAATCCTGTGGGACGTGTATGGAGTGAGGAAGAACTCAGGCGTTTGGGAGATATCTGTATCAGGCATGATTTGATCGTACTTTCAGATGAAATACATTCTGATCTGATATTTAAGGGGTGTAAGCATATCCCTTTTGGAAGTCTTTCCAAAGAGTTAGCGGATAGAACAATCGTCTGCTATGGTCCGGGTAAGACATTCAATCTAGCAGGTCTGTCCATTTCTACCGTCAGCATCTCCAATGAAGAGCTTCGCAAAGAGTTTGAGAAGGTTTATAAGGCAACACACTTTGGTGAAGGAACTATCTTTGGCCATGTCGGTTTTGAGACGGCCTATAAAGAAGGCGAGCACTGGCTAGAGGGGTTAATAGAACATATTCAGGGAAATATCGATTATTTGGATATTTGTTTAAAAGAGTATATGCCATCAATTACGATGAAAAAACCGGAAGGAACCTATTTGGCCTGGCTTGATTGCCGTGGTCTAGGACTTCCGTATAAAGCATTGAAAACGTTTTTCTTTGAGGAAGCAAAGTTGGGACTCTCATCAGGTGTCAGTTTTGGCAAAGAGGGGGATGGTTTTATGCGTATAAACCTTGCTACACCGCGTGCAACAGTTGAGGAGGCAGTTTCCCGTTTGCATGGAGCATATCAATCACGACGGTTTTAGTGTCTTCTTTTTTTGAATAAAAGGATCAGGGTTTGCATAAGAGCGAAGAAAAGTTTTCGTGAAAGCTCCCGCGTGATAAGGTTTCGTGAATGTGTCTGTCGTTTAGTCATGATACGCATAATCTTTGCTCTCGTTTTTGATCGGGTGTGTTGATTTTTCTGAAGTCCGTGTACATTTTTGGATCTCTTTGATTACCTGAGACGCGAGGGGACTTGTCTGGATATTAGCAGGACGCCCATGCTCCAATGCTTCTTGGATCTGTTTGATAATGGCATTCATCGTTTTTTCTCCCTTAAGTCTCTGTTTAGAAATAAGATCGGCTTTTTCCAAAAGTTTATTATAGACACGGGGTGATTTCTGTGCTAATATAATTAAAAATCTTCATGGAGGGCTTATGTCGAAGATTGATTGGGACGAATACAAGCACTATAAACAGCAGCGTCAAACTATTGATGAATTGGACAATTTTGAACTGCTTTTGGAGTTTCTAAGAAGTTTCTATAACAAGAGTTCTTCTTTTGAGGTCTTTGATATCCTTAGCAGTGATGAGATAGGGGAGATGATGCTTCAAAAACGTGATATAAAAAAACCAGAACAGTTAGAGGATTATCTCTATAAGAGGTTGTCTCGATGATCATGATTATCTCAGGAGCAGGTTTAAGTGCGGCTAGCGGTATAAAGACATTTCGTGATCATGATGGCTTGTGGGAGAATTATGATGTTATGCAGGTCTGTTCTACGCAGGGATGGCAGGCAGATAGAAGATTGGTGACAGAGTTTTACAATGCGCGACGAAAGGACCTGGCAGACAAGGAACCTAATTTGGCACACAAGGCTTTGGCAGAACTTGAGAAGAGATATCCGGGTCAGATCTATAATCTTACACAAAATGTAGATAACCTTCTTGAAAAAGCGGGATGCAAGGAGGTGATCCATCTGCATGGGACACTGACCGATCTGCGTTGTGAGAGCTGCGGGCATGTGTGGGATGTGGGGTACAGTGCACAGACGGAGTATGATGCCTGTCCACGCTGTGAAAGTGATATCGTACGCCATAATGTAGTGATGTTTGGGGAAGCAGCACCGATGTACCAGCGTATTTATGAGGCGATAGAAAACTCGAAGCTTTTTATTGCAATCGGAACAAGTGGTCAGGTGATCGATATTGTTCCCATATCGAAAGAGTTTCAGCATTCAATCCTGGTAAACCCTAAGCGAGAAGAGTATATGAATGCCTATGGGTCGTTTAATCGGCATATAGATGAATATTTTGAGCATTTTATCCAAAAAGGTGCAGAAGAGTCTGTAGAAGAGATGATGGAGATTATAGAGGAGTTTATGGATGTATAAATGGATTTTTTTGGCGTTGATCGCAGGTGGTATCGGTCTCTATCTAAGTGGTGCATTAGAGCTTGATACAAGTGGGGATAGTGTGGATGTCTCCGTTGATAAAGAAAAAGCAGCAGAGTTTGGAGAATCGATTAAGGAGACATTGCAAGAGTGATTGTATTTGAAATGTAAGCTAATGTAATGGTTTTGAGATATTGGATTTGTACCATTTTGCATGAACTTCATTAGGATAATCGTGATGCAATTTGTGACAAGGTTTAAGATTACAGAACTGGACAACGGTTGGCAATGGCCTGATATAGAGACGATCGATGATGGGGAGTACTTTTGTGCAGAAGAGTTAGAGATACCAAGAGAGTATCTTGAGGAAATTACTTTGTATGAGGAAGAACTGCATGTTACACTTTGTCGTGATCGGTCGTATATTCGAGATGACTGGTATGTCAATCTTTCTAGGGTGAGTGTTTAGCCTTATACTATATTTTTTACTTATGATATACTTGTTCAAACGATACAAGGAATCTGTATGAAGTCTTCTGTATATGGTGCTATTTATGGTGCCCTAGTAGCGGATGCTTTTGCTCTGGGCGGGCATTGGGTCTATGAAGTGGATGTAATCAAAGAGCATTTTCCTAATCTGGATGGATTTTATGATCCGATGACAGATTATCACGGAGATAAAAAAGCCGGTGATTTTACCCACTATGGTGATCAATGTATGTGGCTTTTGGAATCTGTCGCTCTTGAAAAAGAGTTCTCTTTGGCAAGTTTTTGCGCGCGTTGGAAAGAGTATATGAGCGCATACAAGGGGTATGTCGATGGAGCAAGTAAGACTACCTTGGAAAATCTGAATCAAGGTAAGTCTGCCTTGGAAGCCGGATCAAGTTCTCAAGACCTCAGTGTAGTCGGACGTATTTCTCCTTTGGCGCTTTTGTATGCCGATAAACAAAAAGAGTTGGAAGATGCTGCTGTCTTGCAGTCGCAGATGACCCACAACTCGGAGAATGTCATCAAGGTCACACGTTTCTTTTCACAGCTGTTATATCTGATACTACAAGGGTATAAGCCAAAAAACTCTATTCTGGCTATGTTGGAAGAGAGCACAGATGAGACGATGAACAGCTGGATTAAGACAGCTTTAGCATCGGTTGAACATGATACGGTAGAAGCCATCGGTGCCTGTGGTCAATCATGTAATGTAAAGGGGGGCTGTCCTGGCGCTTTACATCTGATCTTGAAGTATGAGAATGATTATGCAGAAGCGATGCGACAGAACGTGTATGCCGGAGGAGATTCCGCAGCACGGGGCATGGTGGCAGGAATGATACTCGGTGCCTATAATGGACTGGACAGGATTCCCCAAGAGTGGAGAGATGGCTTGAGCTCAAGACAGCGAATTGAAGATTTTTTAGGAGTAGCATATGAGTAATAAGATCCCAAAGATGATGGCTGATTTTATCAAGGAACATCATGTCCTTACACTGGCAACCACACAAAATGACATGCCTTCGACATGTTCGTTGTTTTATACCTTTATTGAGGATGAAGCCTGTTTTATCTTTGCTTCATCCAATGATACGGAACATATAACAAATATTCTGCAAAACCCGGATGTGTCGGCAAATATTCACGTGGAGACAAAGGAGATCGAACATATCAAGGGGATACAGATCAAAGGTATGGTGGAAAAACCTCATTCACGTGGAGAGCATCTTTATCTAAAGGAATATCCATATGCTGCTGATATAGATGATAAAGAGTTATGGAAGCTCAAGATAACTGAACTTAAATATACGGACAACAACATGGGATTCGGTCAGAAAGAAGTCTGGAAATATTAATGTTTGGCCTCAAAGGCCTGACATGCCTGTCCTGTGCTCTGTTGAACAACCATGGAAGGGATCTGGAGGGATTTAAACCCATAAACCTTACATCCGTGGGGCTGCGTATGTTGCCAGGTCACAAAATAGTGTTTACACTGCTTACAATTAATCCTAATCATAATGCCATTATAATATAATTGTTCTCATGAATGCCAAAATTTCGGTCTAACTGGAAACCCGGTTTTTCAGCTAAAAAATCAACAAAGAGAAATAGATGCAACAAATTTTACAGATGTTAACACTTCAACAAGAACTGAACGACTCGACAAATGGAAAAGGCTGGGAAGAAGGCCTGACAAAAAACGGAAAGGTGATAGATTGGAAACGCTGTATTTATATGGAGTCCGCAGAACTTATTGACTCCTTTGCCTGGAAACATTGGAAGGCGATCAACAAGGCTCCCGATTGGGATAATATCAAGGTTGAAACGATTGACATCTGGCATTTTGTCCTCTCACTGCTTCTACAAGAGTACAAGGTGAATGGCCTGGGCAGCATAGAGGATTTGGCTGCAAAGATAGTCTCTAAGGATGCATATAAGGCTTTTTCCGATTCCGAGGCAAAAACGGATGATGAAGATTTTTATGGTGTCATTAAAATGGTCGAGCAAATGATGTATGATGTCTTAAAACCGGAAGGATTGGATCTGGACAGGTTTATTACAGACTTCTTTACTATGGCACTGAACTGCGGCGTTAATCTTCAGGTACTCTATTCTCTTTATATAGGAAAGAATATTCTTAACCGATTTCGGCAAGATCACGGATATAAAGAGGGCACATACATCAAAGTCTGGAATGGGGAAGAAGATAATGTAGTGATGCAATCGATTATGGCAAATAGTCCATCATTAAGTGCAGATGAACTCTATACCGGTTTAAAAGAGGTGTATCAAGCACTTTAAACGGAAGTGTATGTCTTAATGTAAGATCTCTCCTGGGTGACCCAGGTGATCTTCCAGAATATGCCATACATTCTCCACTTTGATGCCAAAGGCAAGCAAGAGCTTCTCTGAAGTTTCCTGATCGGATTTTTCCAGTGCGAGAACCAGAGCATAGAGTTTTCCCAGTTCTCCTTCATTGTTTAACAGCGCATTCTTGATTACTGCTTCAACGTCCAGTTCGGCTAAGATTAATGGAAGTGGCATCTCAAAGACAGTCTCCAGGAGTGATAAAAGTGCGACAAAACGTGCCTGCATCATCAACTCCTCATCATCACTTTTCCCCATGCGTTTTAGTATTCCGAGCATCAGATCGATTCGGTTTTGAACCAAGATCGAATTTGGATTGAGATCAGCATCTCCGGTGCGTCCGGATTTCGCATATACGATAAGCATGAGCCACTGCATCAAAGGTTTTTTCCCGATAAAATCCAGAACGTCGCAAATCGTCTTTGGTGTAGTCTCGAAGTTGAACCCACCCGAATTAACAAATTGCAGCAGTTGCAGAACGATCTCATTATGCTGCTCAAATTCCACACAGATATCTTGCATGGAGACTGCCCCCTGTAGTAGGTTGAATAAGCGAATAACACCTAAATGATGGGGATCGATCCGGTTTTTCTTGATAAGTTCAGGTTCACCCAGGTGGAAGCCTTGAAAAAAGTCAAAACCCAAGTCCTTATAGGCGTTATAAACATAGATAGACTCGATTTTTTGAGCCATCAGTTTTTTGCCATCAAACATGGAAAGATGCTCTCTTAAGAGCTCAAAGTCTGTTTGGGTGGTGTCAAATTTGATGTAATCGACATTGGGCAATACACGGGTAATATTGGCAAGGTGCTCCTGTGTAAAGGTAACATTGTCCAGTGCAAATGCATATCCCTCTTTGTGGAAGGCTTTGATAGACTCATGCTCTTTTTGATTGATCTGAATATCTTCATTGAGCTCAAGGACAAACCGGTCTTTGGGAATCGTATAGATAATATCAGTCAGAAGAATGGAAGCATCGATATTAATGAATGCCTTAGCGGACCCAACAAGGGTATGTAAACCCATTTGATTGAGTGTGTTTACTAAAACCGAAGCAGTTGCCAAACGTTTATCAGGAAGAGTCATATCCTGATCATCATTGCGATAATAGAGCTCATAACCAAAAATATGCTCATCTTTGTCAAAAATCGGCTGCTTAGCTATATATAAATAGTTTGACATTTTTCTTCTTTATTCAAAATTGTTATATTTTAACATTAAAATCGAAGAAATGCAATGAGAACTTGCTGTAACAGGGTTTGATGAAGGATTTTTAACCCTTAAAAATCGACACCTTCATAACGATCATAGAGCCACGTCGAAACAGCGTTAATCTCTTCTTCGCTTAAATGCGGTCGCTGAGATGGCATAATGCCGAATTTATCCACGGCAGGCGGATTACACATGACTTTTGAAAGTTCAGGATATTTGATGTAATCTTTGATAAAAGCAATCACGACGGCTCTATGTACATCATCGTCATCGTCTTTGATGATGATATTGTTCTTAAGTTGGTTGGCGACCTCGTTCATTGGTGGTGCCTTAAGCGTTTTAAAGGTCTTAAGGGCGGTCTTTTTATCTATGATCTCTATATGACAAGCAGAACAGACTTTGTCAAAAACTTTTTGACCTGCTAGTAAGGTGGCGTCTTCATCTGCAAGAAGTGCAAATGGAAGCAGGGAAAGTAGTAACAGTTTTTTATACATATGTGTGTTCTCCATTAATTTTGATGATATTTTAGACTAAAGGTGAAGATAAAAAGTTGACGTTTGTCAAGAGAAGAAACCTTTTAGAATAAAATAGCTTATTACCGGAATAATTATAGATGAAAACCGTTAATTTAACGTTAATTCGTTACAATCGCATTATGCGAAAAAAGAAGATTTATTTAGCTGGATTTGACGTTTTTTATCTGAATGCGATAGAGGTCCTGGATAAGAAGAAAAAGTTGTGTGAGGCTTATGGCTATGAGGGCTTGGCCCCTTTGGATAATGAGATTGACTTCTCGCAGCCAAAGGAAAAGATTCGTCGGGATATTTATACCGCAAACATTTCTCTGATAGAGGATGCCGATATCTTATGTGTTAATCTCAATGCTTTTAGACATGGTGAACCGGATGCTGGAACAGTATTTGAAATAGGTTATGCATCCGCCTTGGGTAAAGAAGTCTATGTTTATGTGGATTCGGATAAAAGTATGCTGGAAAAGACGAAATCGCATGATGATAAATGTTATCAGACAAAAGATATCTGGTATGATCAAAATGGATTGATAATAGAAGATTTCGATGGTCTGTTCAATCTGATGATCACCGAGTCGAGCACAATTATAAAAGGAACGTTAGAAACAGTTTTGGAGCAGATAAAATGAGTATGGATAAAATATATTTAAAAGATTACGAAAAACCGGGGTTTGAGATCAGGACGGTAGACCTGGAGTTTGAGCTTCACGATACGCAAACATGTGTTAAGAACACGATGATGATAGAACGACATGCAGATATAGCACTGCCGCTTGTATTGAACGGTGAAGAGATTGTACTGCAGTCTGTGCATCTGGACGGCAGAGAACTTCATGAAAGTGAATATGAAAAAGATGAGACATCTTTAAGACTGCACAGGCTTCCTGAAAACTTCATATTACAGATTGTGACGATTATTAATCCGGAAGCAAATACAGCTTTAGACGGCTTGTATAAGTCCAGTGGAATCTTTTGTACACAAAACGAACCTGAGGGTTTTAGACGTATCACATATTTCTTGGACAGACCTGATGTGATGGCAGTATATACAACGAAGATTATCGCAGATAAGAGTGACTATCCTGTCTTACTAAGCAACGGGAATTTGGCCGAAACCGGTGATTTGACGGAAGGGAAACATTATGCGATCTGGAAAGACCCTCATCCAAAGCCTTCTTATCTGTATGCGTTAGTGGCCGGAGACCTTGGCTGTGTCAAAGATACTTTCACGACCATGGGTAACAAAGAGATCGAGTTGAATATCTATTGTGACAAGGGAAATGAGGCTCAGTGCTCCCACGCTATGGACTCTCTTAAAAACTCGATGAAATGGGATGAAGATCGTTTTGGCAGGGAATATGATCTTGATATCTACAATATTGTGGCAGTGGACTCCTTTAACATGGGTGCGATGGAAAACAAGGGACTGAATATCTTTAATTCCCATTATGTCCTTGCAGATGCAGATACGGCAACTGATGCGAACTTTATGGGGATTGAGTCAGTGATAGGACATGAGTATTTTCACAACTGGACAGGAAATCGTATTACCTGCAGGGATTGGTTCCAGTTAACACTTAAAGAGGGTTTGACCGTCTTTAGAGATCAAGAGTTCTCCGCAGACATGAACTCCCGGTCAGTTCAGCGTATTGCCGATGTCAAGGCACTTCAGGAACGTCAGTTTGTTGAAGATGCAGGTCCTACTTCTCATCCGATCAAGCCGGAGTCCTATATTCAGATCAATAATTTTTATACGGCAACCATCTATGAAAAAGGTGCCGAGGTGATCCGTATGATACATACCATGATAGGCGAGGATGCCTTCAGGTCAGGAATGGATCTGTATTTTAAGACCTTTGACGGACAAGCAGTCCGTACAGAAGATTTTATCTGGGCGATGCAAGAAGCATCAGGCTTTGATATGGAACATTTCAAACTCTGGTACTCTCAGTGCGGTACGCCTGAAGTAGATATCAAGACTCAGTACAATAAACAGGAGAAGAGTCTTGAGCTTACGCTGACTCAGTCATACCTTTCACCAACACAAACAGATCAAAAACCCTATCTTTTCCCTTTCAAAGTCGGGATCTTGGATGCAGAAGGGAATGCGATTGCACTCAAGCTTAGAGAAGAAGGTGAGAAGCAGCCCTTTATCGATCGGGGGATATTACTGGTAAGTCAAGAGACACAGGCCTTTGTATTTGAAGAGATCGAGGCTGCACCAATACTCTCTTTGAACCAGAACTTCTCTGCACCAATTAAACTAAATACCTCTTATTCCTTTGAAGAATACGCCTTTTTGATGGCACATGATAAGGATGAGTTCAATCGTTTTGAGGCTTCGCAAACCTTGGCGACCATGGTGTTGACAAAATTGATCGATGCACTTGAACATAACGCGCCGATGAGAAAAAGCGAGATCTATGCAAATGCTTTCATTACCGTCTTGAAAGACAAAAATATTGACAACTCTTTAAAGGCAGATATGTTAAGCCTTCCAAGCATCTCGATGCTGATGCAGACACGCAGGATCCTGGATGTGGAAGCAATCTATATGGCCAAGAACTTCCTGAAAAGGGAGATCGTGCGTGAATACGGTGCGGACATCAGAGGAATGTATGATTATCTTAATACGGAATGCGAGTATGAGATAAGTTCTGAAGAGATGGCACGTAGAAAGCTTAAAAACACGCTTTTATCATATCTTGGCGCCTTAAAAGATGAGACATTGGCCCTTAGACAATATCATAATGCAAACAATATGACCGATCGCCTGAGTGCTTTGAGTGTCCTGGCCAATCTCAGAGGTTCTGCTAAAGGGGAAGCATTGAGTGATTTTTACGAACGCTATAAAACCAATACATTGGTCATGAATAAGTACCTGGCAGTTATCGCCTCTTCTGAACTGAAAGAGACACCTGAAAATGTTAAGAAATTACTGGATGATGAGGTCTTTGACATTAAAGTGCCTAACCTTGTACGTTCTCTCATTGGTTCATTTGCAAGAAATGCGCTGCATTTTCATGCTACAGATGGAAGCGGATACCGTTTCATCGCCGATAAGGTTCTTGAACTTGATAGGATCAATCCTCAGATCGCCTCGGGACTTTCCGGTGTCTTCAAGGATTATCGCAAGTTGAATGAGACGTCAAAGAACCTGATGAAACAGGAGCTGGAAAAGATCCTTAATACAGAAGGCCTATCCAAAAATGTTTATGAGATTGTCTCGAAGATTCTAGTATAAAAAGGCCAACTAAGAGGATTCTTTAGCTTGATAAAGTGCTTGATCAGCTCTTTTTTCAGCTTCTTTTATAGACCTGTCATCTGCTTCAAGTTCTGATACACCGTAAGAGGTCTGTATACCCAGTTTTATATCATCAAGGTAAATCATGTGTGAGGCTGTCTCGGCTTGAATACGCTGGGCGAGATAATCCGCCTCACTCTTTTCTGTCTCAGGCAGAAGTAGCAAAAACTCATCGCCACCCAATCTGAAAGCGTAATCATCTTTACGTTTGATCTGCATTAATATTGTCGCAAAGTGTTTAAGAACCTTGTCGCCTATATCATGCCCATAGGTATCATTGAAGGTTTTAAAGTTGTCAATATCCAAGAACACCAATGAAAGTTTTGCCCCGTATCGTTGTGAACGATGTACCTCATTCATACTGATCTCATAATAAGCACGGCGGTTCATCAATCCTGTTAAGATATCAGTTCTGGAAGCCTGCTCTGCAATAAGTTTCTGTTCATTGGTGATTTTAAGTTTGTCGCTGAGGGCTAGTGAAAGCAGTATCGCATCAATAACCATGCCGATATCAAGAGCCCTATAGGTGTATTCATGGTAAGGTATCTGACCCATAACGGTCAGCGCAGTGATAATCGTTCCCAAGAGACTGCTAAAGAAGCCCAGTATAAAAAAGCGTGCAGAGCGATTTCCATATTTCCATGAAAATATCGCTATGAAAAATATATATAGACTGACGATGACACTCATGAGAATCGAAAACATGACATGATAATGGTATCCACCGATTGTTGCAGAGAGGGTGGCAATGAACAGTAAGAAGAAAACCATATACAGGGTCGCGATATTTAAACGTTCATGGGTCACTTTCAGGTTCAGAAAAGACCTTGCAAAGAGAAGTGCTGTCAGGGAATAAAAAAAGATGGAACTTGCCTGCAGCCAGTTTTGTACCTCGGGAAGTTCGGCGCATACGTATTTGAAGGTGTAACCGTTATAGGAAGTGTTCATAATTAGAAAAGCAGTGACAAAAAGAACATAATAGGCATAATAAGGCTCTCTTATGCCTAAAAACAAGAAAAAATTATACAGAAGCATCGCAATCAATACACCATATACCAGCCCTATGTAGAGTGACTCTTGTTGTTGCTGAATCAGAAATGTTTTCTCTTTTATTATCGAGAGTGAAAGGATAAAGGGATCACGGGTCTTAATCTGTATATAAACATTTGAGACCCCCGGTTTAAAGGTGTGTTCAACATTAATGAGGTGATAGTCTATTGTCCGTTTATCGTATACAAAACTATTCCCTTCCTTATAGGTTAAAGGGGAAGAACCCTGATTAAGTATATGAACTTCTATATAGTCGAGCCAAGGTGGTTCGAAGACAAAGATACGTGACAATGGTGTATTGCCGGGATTAGAAACATCAAATTTAAACCAGTAAGCGGACGAGGTAAACATGGTGCTAAAGACATCCGTACTAAGCGGAGAAAAGGCATCCGCCGGAAGTTTTTGAACATCCGAAAGTTTCATATTGGCACCTCTGTCTTCATACATCAACATGGATTTCCCAATATGTTCTTGTGCACGGGAGATATCAAGCTCGGCAGGTAGTATTACAGCAGTTAAAGGTGTTAATATGAAAGATAGAAGAATGATGGTTTGCTTAAACACTAGTGCCTTTCAGAGGAGATGTATTTCTTAAATATGTAATACGTTATGTATATTTTGTTTATAATGCATGTATCATATAGGATTTGTATTAAATCTTTGTTTAGCTGGTATTTTTTAGTGTGTGAACTCCTTTTGCAGGTCAGTATTGTCCATAAGGACCGGAACAACGACAAGGGAGGCTACAACGGCTGCTATCGTACCAAAGATGAGTGCGACACCTAAACCACCAAAGACGGCATCGGAAGCTAATAGAGCTGATGCCAAAATGATCGCTACGGCCGTTAAAAAGATAGGTTTCGCCCGTGTCGCAGCAGCATAGGCAATCGCTTCTTTTTGTGCCATTCCCTTGTCAAATATCAGAGACTTCGTAAAATCTAAAAGCAGAAGAGAATTGCGTGAAGAGATACCGATCAGGGCGATAAACCCAACGAGAGACGTCGCTGTGAGAAAAAAGGTCTCTTGTGTAAAAAGGTCCATGATAAAATGACCAAGGATCACACCGATGATAGAGAGAAAGCTTCCTAATAAGACGATACCGCTGAGTTTGAAGCTTTTATAATAGACGACCATCAACAAGAAGATGAGGACCAATGCGGCGATGAACGCCCCTCCCAAGTCTACAAAGGTGTCCAGGGTGAGTTCCATCTCCCCATCCCAAAGTAGTCTGTAGACTTTAGCCGTTTTCTTATCTTTGAGTTGGAGGTTTAAAAGACCGATCTTCTTGATCTCGTATTCACCATCAAGTTTTTCGAGTAGTGCACTGCGAGCATCCATCAGAGGATAGACTTGTGAGAGCATGTCCGTTTCAGCCATGACATTGGTCATCTGATGCAGATTCTTTGTCAGTATCATCGGATTGGACTTGACGGCGATGAGTTGTATGACTTCGGTAACGGGTACCATCATCCCCATGGTATTCATCAGCTTTAGACTTGCGAGTTTACTTTCAATAGCCTCTTTGTTTTTTGAGCTGAACACTTTGGTCTCAGTAGAGAGCGTTAAAAATATCGGGATCTGGTCGTCATAGACCTCGGAGTTCTTAACAGAGATATCCATGCCTTCAAAGGCAAGATAGAGGATATTGTTGACCTGTTTGACATTGAGGCCCGAACGTGCGATCTTGATACTGTCAACACGTACCTCGAATTTATCATATATCTCATCTTGCATGATATCGATATCAACAAGCCCCGGAGTGTTTTTAAAGACATCTTTCACTTTAATGGCCAAGTCCCGGATCCCTTTGGAATCTTCACCATAGATCTCAGCGACTATGGCTGCGAGTACCGGAGGTCCTGCAGGAGGTTCTACGAATTTGATCGTTGTTCCAGGGTAGAGAAGCTCACAACTCTCAATAACCTGTGGACGTATACGCTGAACCATTAGGTACGAAGGCTCATCTCTATGATGCTTCTTGCTCAGATTGACCACGATCTCACTGAGGTGCTCGCTGTTCTTGAAATGTGAACCCTTGATGAGTCCTGCAAAATCGAGTGGGCTGCCCATACCTAAAAAGATCTCCGTGTCCAGGACCTCTTTCTCTTTTTGAATGAACCCGACAACACAACGCGATACCTCTTCGGTCCGGTGAATAGAGGATCCGTTTGGAAGATCGATATAGATAGTAAAGGTATCATTGTTCTTGCCAGGAAGCATTTTGGCGAGGACAAGCTCACTGGGGATCATCAATACGGAGAGGGTAAAACAGACTAGAGTTCCCAGGAGTACTATACGCTTTTTATTATTGTCAGACAGGATGTCAAAGATACTATTCTCAAACTTTTTAAACACTATTTTTGCTCCTTTCCATGCTTAGGTTTTCTGAGCAGACGTGTCGCAAGATAGGGAGTGAAGATATATGCGACAAACAGGGATGCGATAAGTGCTACGGGGACATTGGCAGGGATAGGTTTCATGAACTGCCCCATCATCTGTCCGACAAAGGCCATAGGCACCATCGTCAGAATGATCGCCAAGGTAGCTATGTTCGTCGGTGGTCCGATCTCATCGGTGGCCATCGTCATCAATGCATCCGGGTCCATATCTTCAGCATCGTGAGAATGGAAGTGACGGTGGATGTTCTCGATCACGATGATCGCGGCATCGACGAGTAAGCCTAGACTTAACAAGAAGGCAAAGAGTGTAATACGGTTGATCGTCTGTCCCGTGATAAAAGCGACAAAAAGTGTGATGGCCAAGATCGCAGGTACGGAGAAGGTGACGATCAAAGACTCTCTCCAGCCCAGGACAAAGATAAGCAAGATCGCGATGATGATGATTGAGAGGATGAGGTGAAAGACCAGTTCATTGACCGCTTCGTTGGCACGTTCTCCGTCATTACGTGTGATCACATAGGATATGCCGGATTCTTTCATCTTTGCCTTGTACTTTTCCAGCTCTTTTTTAACGGCGTCTGCGATGATGACAGCATTGGTACCTTGAAGTTTAGAGACTGTCAATGTGACCTGTTCGTGAAGCGGCGAGAACACTCCTTTATCATCTTTTGACGAGATCATTGCAGATTTGAAGTCCTGAATATTATGACCTTTTGTCACGGTCGCGATCTGTTTGAGATAGATAGGTGAACCCATGTAGGAAGCTACGATGATATTTCCGATATCATCCGCACTATCAATGGCATTCTTGATACCAAACATCACGATCTCATTGGTTTTTGTACGGTTCTTGATTTCGGGAACATTGTAGGAGAGTGCTTTTACGGCTTGGACGATCTGTCCCATAGAGAGATTGTATCCTGAGAGTTTATGCAGATCGACCAAGATATTATATTGATGTTTATGACCACCTTTTATATTCGTTACGGCAACGTTTTCAAGTCCATTGATATGGTGTTGGATGAATTTGACCTTGTCATAGAGCTCCGATGGCTGCATCGTCTTGTCATGGGAATAAAAAGCAACAGAGACAACAGGGATATCGATATCGATATCAAGGGGTTTAATGATCGGCTGAACAGCTCCTTTAGGAAGAATATCCATATTTTGCATGACTTTGTCATAGACCTTGAGGTTGGAGTCTTCTTTCTCTTCTCCAATATAAAAGGCTGCATTGAGTACAGCAAAGTTATCCATGGCCATACCATGAATGTTCTCTATGCCTTTGATCTCCTTGAGTTTACGCTCAGCCGGCTTGACGATGACCTTTTCGACTTCTTTGGCTGTTGCACCGGGAAGTGAAATGATGACAGTCGAACCGCTGACGACCATCTGCGGATTCTCTTCACGGGGCATCAGGGCAAGAGCAAGGTATCCCAGCAGTAGTAAAAACAAGCCCAATAGAGGGGTTAAAGGATTTCGCATAAAGAGTTGCGAGAGTTTGCCGGCGATATCTTTAGGTGTGTATGATTGCATTGTTAATCTACTTCTACGGTTGCATACATGCCCGGGTAAAGATGGTACTTAGCTGTATTGATAGAGACTTTTATTTTGAAGCTATGTGTCATCGCGTTGGACGAAGGGATAATCGCATTGATCTTGCCTTCGAGCTTCAAATCCATTGATGGTACGTTTACCTTTACTTTTTTACCGTATTGCACACGTTTGAGTTCACTTTCTGCTATCTCGACAGCGACTTTGAGTTGATTGAGGTCTGAAAGTATGATCGCAGGCATGCCCGGCATTGCCATCTCACCGACTTTGATGTTTTTAGCAACGATTACACCGTCATTAGGTGCAGTGATACGAAGATATTTATACTGGTTTTTGACTTCGTTCAGGCGTGCCTGCGCAATGGCTATCATATCTTCAAGGTTCTTAGCCGCCAGTTCAATGTTTTCGACTTCGTATTTTGAGACCATGTCCTTTTTCAATAGACGTTTATGGCGCTCCAAGTTCAGTTTGACATTGGAATATTGGTTCTGATACATCTGCAAGGAAAGCTCGGCCTGACGCGAAGCTGAGTCAATCTCCCTTGAGTCGATGCTGTAGAGAAGGTCACCTTTTTTGACCTGTTCTCCCTCTGAGACGTTCACTTCGGTCACAAAGCCCATAAACCGGCTAGTGATCATTTTTTCGTTATCTGAGATGAGTGTTCCTGAGAGGATCAGGGATTCGGCTAAGGCTAAACCGGGATATAAGAATAGAAAAAATAGAAACTGTTTCATAGTGTATCTCCTTGAGTAAGGTTTCCTAGCCGTTCCAGGGCAAAGATCTGGGTGTTCCGGGAGTTCTCAGCCTTTAAAAGTTCTAAGACCTTCTCCAACCAGTCACTTTGCTTGATGATGACATCATTCATTGACGAAAGCTGCTCCTTATAACGGTTTTCGTAGTTTTTATAGATTTCTCTTGCAAGCGTAAGTTCAACATTGAGATGTCTGATCTTGGCATCGGAAGTCTTGATCTTGGTCTGAATCTCCTTGACTTTCAGTGCGATACCTTTTTTTGCCAATTCCGTTTGTGTCTGCATCTTAAGACTTTCGACGCGGGCCTGCTCTATTGCTGTACTGTCGCCGCCTCCGTTAAAGAGGTTCCATCTCAGACGTATCCCCACATTATAGGAACTGTGATCGGATACATCACCCAAAAAGCTGTCATCGGCAGTTTGGACTTGGGCTACCGCGCCGATAACCGGAAGATAACGTGAGTTTTCGAGGGTGATCTTTTCTTCCGCTATGTTGAGGGCATGTATCGTTTTTTGAATATCGATATTCTGAGCTAAGATCGCTTCAGTGGATATGTCTGGTTCGGATAGCTCCTTGTCGGGTATTTCTATCTGGGTGACTTCTTGATTGAGTAAAAAAGAGAGATAATGGTACAAAAGCTCTTTATTGGCGTCCAGCTCCGAGATGATTCTCAAAAGATTGGTCTTTTTTGACTGTACTTCCAAAAGATCGATCTTTTTAGCATATCCTTCTGTGATCATCTCCTGCGTCATTGTCTCGAGTTTTTTGATGTTTTCCAAGATAGCATGTAGATTGTTAAGGGAGGCGACCAATAGGGCCATGTCGAAATAGGCTTTACGTGTTTCAAAGATTTTGGTGTTTATCTTTTCTTCCTTGTCTAAAAGGGCGATCTCTCGCATCTGTTTCATCATAGCTTGATAGGACGTCAGTTTGTAGCCGGTATAAAGTGGAAGTTCATAACGCAGGGTACTTTGAAAGAAGTTGTGATCGTCAGGGTAATTCAGGTCTTCGGGCTGAACCTGAAGGATGTTCGGGTTTGCCGGATTGAACTGGGCCAGTCCAAAGTCTTCAAATGCTGCTTCCCTTGAAGCAAGTTTGAAGCCGAAGACATTGCCTGCATCATTGCTGCGCATAATGTCCTGGGTAAAATCAAGTTGGCCGTAATCATGCGCATTCGCCATGTCATAGGAGAGTTCAGCGCTTTGCAGGGCATATTCAGCTGCTTCTACCTCCAGATTGTTCTCTTTTAGGAGTCTGATGGCATCTGTAAGGGAAAGTCCTTGGGCAAAGAGCGGTATAATGAAGATACATGAAAAAAATAGCAATCGCATTTCATATCTCCTCTTATAAATTTAATTATAATAGATTATATCATATCTGCATCTAAAATCTATCACATCGTATATAGATACTGATCCGGGGATACTCTCAATGGATATTTAGAGTAAAATGATATGATTCAGCCACACTATTGTATTACATTCAAAGGAAAAATATATGGTTACACATATTGTGATGTTTAAGTTCAAATCTGAGAACAAGACCGATAATCTTCATAAGACCAAGGAGATGCTGGAGGGATTGGCACAGAAGGTTCCCAGCCTGAAATCAATGGAAGTCGGGATCGATTTTTTACAGAGTGATCGTTCATTTGATCTTGTATTGACGTCAATGTTCGAAGATAGAAACGGACTTTCGGAGTACGCGACACACCCGGCACATTTAGAAGTCGTCACGTTTATCAAAGAGGTGACGGAGATGGCTAAGGTTGTGGACTACGAAGTATAGCTTCAGGTGTCTGCTACACAGAGACAGGAGATTTCTCTGTAGCCTCAGCCTGAGGTATGCAAAGGGTGAAACAGGCGCCTTCTGCAGCATTTTTGACAGAAATACTGCCGTTTAAATGCTCTTGCATGATCGACTTGGACATGTAGAGGCCGATTCCTGTCCCATGGGAGTCTGCTTTGGTGGTAAAATATGGATTAAAGATCATATGAATGATGTCTTCTTCGATCCCACCGGCATTGTCTTCGATGTCAATACAGATGTAATCCTCCCTGTGGTAGATGTCAATTATGATCTTCCGATCCTCTTCTTTTTCCAGCACAAGGGCATCATGGGCATTCTTGATGATATTCATACATACCTGTAAGAGCTCATTCTTGATATTGTGTACGTAGCAGAGCTCTTCGCTTTTGATGATGATCTCGATCTTTGCATATTTGAGCATGGATTCAGAGAGTGAAATAGCCGAGTCTATGAGATCTTTTACGTTATAGGTCTCAGCATCTGTCTTGTCTTTATAAAAACTTCGGAAATCATCAATGGTTTTAGACATGTATTGAAGGTTGTCATTGATCTTTTCATGGGCACTGTTGTATGCCTCGGGGCTGAACTTTTGCAATTGAAATTTAAAATAGAGGTCCTGATGGATGAGTGCCAGATTATTGAGGGGCTGTCTCCATTGATGGGCGATCTGTTCGATCATCTCTCCTAAGGCAGCAAAACGTGATTGCTGCATCATGATCTTGTCTTTGTGACGTTCTTTAAAGAGGGCCTTTTCCAAACGTGTCTGGAGAGTAGTGTTTAACTCTTTGGTTTTTTGTAGATATTCATCTTGAATGGACTTGATGCGGTCACCCAATGCCCATGAAAGCATGAGCATCTCGACAGCTGAGCCTATCTGTTGGGCATGGTTCATAAGATAGAATCCACCGATGAGATTAAACTTGTTTAGAGCAAAAAGGATACATCCTACGAGAAATACGAACCATCCGATGGTGTAAAATTTGGCAGCTTTGTATCCGTCTCGCAGGACAAGGATTCCTGTCGTAAAGAGCATGATCGGTACAAAGATGGATAGAAGGCCATCGATCTTGACCACAAAATGATACGGTGCTACAAAGGCAGCCAAAGTGAGTACAAAACAGAAGTACATCAGATATTTCAGATAGGGATCAAATTTAGGTAGAAACTCGCTTGTGTGTAGGAATTTTCGCGAGAAGAGAATGGCCGAAAAAGCGACAAAGGAGGTGCCGAACACGGATGCATGTTCAATGATCCATGGATACTCTCCCCAGATATAGGCGATACCTATCCCATCTAAAGAGAGCTGCCAAAAGACAAAACCGTTGACGAAGGTCAGGTAATAGAGATAGTTTAGATCTTTGGTATAGAGATAGATCACACTGTTGTATAAAACAATGATAATAAACAGGCCATAATAAATACCTGCAATGATCAGGGGAAGGTATTGCGCCCTGATCAACTCTTTGGTCGTATACAAAGAGATAGGAACCTGCAAGGCACCTTCGGTTTGAACACGAAGATACAGCGTGTGTTTCTTATCCGAACGAAACGGGATTTGATTGATGAAAGACGGGTCTTCTATCTCTCGGTCTTTAAATGTTCTGAGCTCTCCTGTGTAAAGGGCATGGATCAATCTGTCTTCTTCATACAAAAAATAATCGATGTAGTCCAGGGGAGGGTAGTCTATTTTGAGCCACCACTCTTGCTTGATTTGTTCCGCACTGGGATAGAACTCCAGCTTGAACCAGGAAGGGGTGTTTGTGATTCCCAGGTTCTGTACGCCTTTGTCGACGGGCGTGAACTCCTGATGTACAATCTCTTTTTCATTCAATTGTTTACTGGTGTCCTCAAAGTGAGACAGGGTGTATTTTAGGTTGCTGTCTGCATACGCGAAGGTGCAAAAAACAAGAAAAAGAAATATTAGGTTAGGTTTCATTGTATGACTTATTATAAACTGACAAAATATAGCAAAAAGATCATTAAATCAAGCAAAACAAGATGAATTCTTTGCTATAGTTGATCATGCAAAGACATCTACTTACCTATTTAACAGCTCATATCTCACATTTCCAGGGACATAAGGAGCAGATCCTTTTGCAATGGATCAACTATCCCGAACCTAAGGCTATCTTGGACTTTCACAATATAGATACGCACAGGTTTGCGAACTATTACGCATCGGGTGTATTTGACTATTTTGTCGGAGTGATCAAAGGTGAGATGGAGGTTGGGGACTGTCCTGTTATGCATGAGTTGTTGGCCTATTTGAAAGATAGAGATATCTCGGCAAATGAACTGTTTACCATCTGCAGTCATTTTCGAAAATCGATGGTGGATTTTTCCTATGATGCGAAGATAAACTCCAAGGAGCTTTTTGATGAGATCTCCTATATCTTTGACGAGAACTTTTCGGGTGTCTTGAAGCTTTATACAGACACGATCTATCAAAAAGAGCAAGAGATCGCTCGTAATGTTCAGCTTTTAAACGAATACAAGAGGGCACTTGATGAGAGTGCCATCGTCTCCAAAACGGATGACAACGGGATCATTACCTATGCGAATGAAAACTTCTGCAGGATCTGCGGTTACAGTGTCGAGGAACTGATAGGAAACTCTCACAACATCGTTCGCCACCCGGATACGTCCGATGAGTTTTTCGTTCAGCTGTGGCAGACGATTAAACAGCACAAGATGTTCAAAGGAACGATTAAAAACCGAAAAAAAAATGGGGAATCCTATTATCTGGATATTACGATCGTTCCTATCGTTGACCCGACAAAGGAGATTAATGAGTTCATCGCCATTGGATATGAGGTCACGACACTTGTGACGGCAAGACAGGAGGCACTGGAAGCCGGTCAGGCTAAAGAGTCTTTTCTCTCTTCGATGAGTCACGAGATCCGTACACCGCTGAATGCCATCTTGGGATTTGTCTCGATCTTACTTGAAGAAGAGCATGATCCAAGACACAGTCACTATCTGAATATCATCAATAACAGCGGTGAAAACCTTTTGGGGATTATAAATGACATTTTGGATTTCTCGAAGCTTCGTTCCGGGGCCTTTAGTGTGGAGAAGAAGCATTTCAACCCTCATGAGGAGTTTTCCCATGTCCTGGAGTTGTTTTCGCAAAGTGCCTATTCAAAGCGGATACTGATACGCTCGTTTCTTGATCCGAAAATGCCTAATGAACTTATTGCCGACCCCCTTCGCATCAAGCAAGTTTTTTCAAACCTTTTATCCAATGCGATTAAATTCACCCCTGAAGATGGAGAAGTAGAAGTGTTGGTGAATTATGGCGACAGGCATTTGAAAATCTGTGTCTGTGATAATGGGGAAGGGATCAGAAAGGATCAGCAAGATAAGATTTTTGATGCCTTTAAACAAGCACAAGAGACACAGGGAGGTACGGGACTGGGACTATCGATCTCTAAACAGCTGGCCGAACATATGGGTGGCAGCCTCAGTTATAAAGAAGTTGTTCCGCATGGGAGTCGATTCGAGTTTGAGATACCGGTTGAGCAACCTGAGAATGAAAGCCATTTCCCTTTTGACCCCACACCATTTCAAAAACTTCGTATTGCCGTCCTTTGCGAAAGTCAGAAGATAGAGGAACGATTTGACTATATACGCAAGTATTGGGAAAGTTTTCAGTTAAATACCTTTTGCATCAGGCATCTGGATGAAGATGAATATGATCTGCTCTTTTTCATTGATGCCTATGTGAATGATCAACAGCGAGAGGAGATTATGAAGCTTGAAGTGCCAAGCATTGCTCTTATGACCCAGCCGAGTAAAAAGTATCATGATACAAAGCAGGTCACACCGCTTATCTACCCTGTCTATTGCGAGAAGATGTATCATGCCTTTGTGGAGGCCCTGCAAATGACTCCTCAAGATGATGCGAGGTATGTCAAAAAAAAGAAACAGCGTCGCTTTAAAGGGCATGTTCTCGTTGCAGAGGACAATATCGCCAATCAGGAATTGATCAAGATCATTCTGGAGCGTTACGGGCTTAGTTATTATATCGCTTCTGACGGACTTGAAGTAGTTCAGACCTTTAAACTGGCCTCGTTTGATCTCATCTTCATGGATGAACAAATGCCACGTAAAGATGGTCTGGAGGCGACACGTGAGATTTTAGAATATGAGAAAGCAAAAAATAAAACGCACACGCCTATCATCGGTTTGAGTGCCAATGTGATTGAGGGGGCTGAAGAGCGTGCGCTCTCTTTCGGGTGTGATGCCTTTTTAGGAAAACCTCTGGTGATACGGGAATTTGAGGAGATTTTGCAACGTTACCTCGTAGAAGAAGACAGTCTGCTCAAAGCACTTCCCCGTGAAGAGGTGAGTTATCAGGGAGTGGATATACACGCTCTGAAAAAAGAGCTTCTACTTGAGGATGACGAGATCTTGCTTTTGTTGGATACCTTTGTCAAGAAGATGAAGAAATCTTTTCCTGTACTTTCTCATGCTATTGAAAAAGAGGACTATTCCAAGATCTCTTTGGAAGCACACTCCATTAAGGGATCAGCGGCAAATTTCAGGCTTGAGAGGCTTGAAAAGCTTGCCAAGGAGATGGAAACAAGTGCACGAAAAGAGGATAGCAGCTTCAATTTCAACGCTGCCCTGGATGAGATGGAAGAGGTGATGGCCGAATTGATCCTGTGAGGATACTAGTGTTCGATATAGTATCCCATACCGGAAGCATTCTGGATGATGTCTGTGGGAAGTTTGTTCCGTAGTCTCCATACGAGTGTACGTACGCTGTTCTCAGTAGCTCCTTCATCTTCCCAGACATAACTCATGGCCTGTTCAAAACTGACCACAAGGCCAAGTTGAGCGACAAGAATCCGTATAAAGGCATTCTCCTTTTTGGTCAATTTGATCTTTTGACCCTTATAAAAGGTCTCACAGGTACTGATGTCTAAATGATAGTCTTCGGCAAAAGGGACCAATGGCTTGTCAGACACCTTTTTTGTATACAGAAGTTTTTCAAGATGGGATTTATCCATCTGCAAGGTATTGATATCTTCTTTAAGCTTGCGTTCTTCCTCAAATTTATACAAAGCCATCTGGATGGTTGAATGCAGGCTTTTAGGATCAAAGGGTTTGACAATATAGCCATAAGGTTCGGTGACTTTGGCTTCGTCCAGGACCTCTGATTCGGAATGGGAAGTCAGATAGATAAAGGGTATACTGTGTTTGCGCTTGATATAGGTTGCCAGCTCGATGCCATCGGTGTCTTCTTGCAGTGAGATGTCGAGTAAAACAACATCGGGCTCATAGATTTTGATCTTGTTACGTGCCTGGATCGTGTTCTCTGCGATAGAGACGATATCGTAGTCAAGTTTTTTAAGGGCCATTTTCAGGTGCATTGCAGTGACTTCATCATCTTCTACGATTAGAATCTTCGCTTTGCTCATAGTTCAACCTTTTCATGCAAATGATATACTAAAGTATAGCGCTTTAATATATTAATATTATCACATTAATTCTATACTCACTGGAGGAGGTCTTCATTTCCGTAG
>JBFEXS010000017.1:0-27679 GCA_041562555.1 Sulfurimonadaceae bacterium | reverse complement strand
TCTTACAAAACAAAATGTTTAGTAAAAGCTAGTCTTAAGGAGATTGAATGAAATTAGCGAAAATGAGTTTAGCAGCGGCACTATTATTAGGTGTAAATGCATATGCGATTGATAATGTAAAGATTGATGGTGATGCAAAACTTTTCTACCATACTGATGATGGTGAAACTGCTGCTGGTGAAGGTGGACTATTTGATAAGCAATCAAGTGCTGCAAATGCTGCTTTAAATATCGGTATGACTGCTGACCTTACAGAAGGTGTATCTGCAGGTGTAAAACTTACTGCTCTTTCTACTTTAGGATTAGAAAACAACCTAGTAGGTCAAGTTTGGGAAGCTGCAGCTGGTGCAGGTACTACAAGTGATCACTGGTTCTCAGAAGCATGGATGGCTACAAAGCTTGGAAACACGACTGCTAAGCTTGGTCGTCAGACTTTAGATACACCTCTTGCATTTACTGAGACATGGTCAATCGTTGAAAATACATTTGAGTCAGCTGTATTAATCAACGAAGATATCGCAAACACTACACTAGTAGGTGCTTGGATTGGTAACTCTAACTCATCTGGTGGTGCTGCAGGTCTTGGTACTGGTGCTGGTATCGGTGGCGTTGTAGCTGCTCCTGGTGTCTTCAATAATGACAGTCGTTTCGCAACATTTGGTCAGAAGGGTGCGTATGCATTCGGTGCAATCAATAACTCAATGGAAGGTTTGACTGTTCAAGCCTGGTATTACGAAGCTCCAACTTTGGCAAATGCTATCTGGGCACAAGCTGATCTAAATATGAATGGCCTTTTAGCAGGTGTTCAATATGCAACTCTTGACATTTCTGACTCAGCACCTTCTGCTGCTGCAGGTCTAGACGGTGATGCAGTAGCTGCAATGATCGGGTATGAGATGAAAGACGTAGCGACGTTCAAAGTTGCATACTCAACAACATCTGATATCGGTGCAGGTCAAAACATGGCGGGTGCACAATCTAAACTGTATACTGAACTATCGTGGAACTATGGTAGAGTAGCTGCAGGTGAGACGGATACTATCCTTGTTTCTGCTGAGACTACGGTTGCTGGTGTAGATCTGTATGTTGGTTACGGTATGATAGACGGTGCGACACCAGCTGCTGATCTTAACCAGCTTGAAATTACTGCATCTAAATCATATGGTCCGGTTGATACTTCAATCGCATTTATCAACACAGACGAAGTAGTAACAGGTGCTGCGGGTACTGCTGATGCAGAGAACATGATCCAAGTTTACCTAACGTATAACTTCTAAGTTAAGCTTGACTTCTTAAGCTTTTAAGTTTTCCGTCTTCTTTGGGAGACGGATGGACTTATTCACACCACTACACACGGCACTCTTCGATTACTTCCTGCCTTTTTCTATAATATTTTTCATATCAGTCTAAATGAATATGATATACTGCTTTTAGTGTTGGTATACTATTGTGAGTGGATTAGACATGCAGATATTAGCGATTGAACGTTTTACAGATGACAGGTATGCAAAGAATGCAAAGGCCTACCTTCGAAAAAATGACAGGTATATACTTGAATGCCATAAGCGGGGTATTATTCAGGCATATTGGTCACGGGGGGATCGGGCTGGAACGGTATTGATGCTGGAAGTTGATTCACTTGAGTCGGTGAAAAAAGTTTTGAAATCCATGCCCCTTGTCAAGAAAGGGATTGTAACGTACAATTTAGTGCCCCTTGAACCTTATCAAGCCCAACAGATGCTACAAGAGGAAGATGAGCTCCTGACGATTGTCTACGTGAGTGAAGAGACATCCGTAACGGATAAGGAAGCATTGAACAAGCTTTTAGAAAAATCGCGCATCCGTAATGAAAAATTGGATATAACGGGTATATTGCTGTATGATGAAGGATCGTTTTTTCAATTATTGGAAGGGAAACCTCGCCCTGTACGAGCACTGTATAAAAAGATATGTGCAGACAAACGACACCGAAATATTGCAAAAATTACAGAATTCAAAACACGTGAAAAAAGTTTTTCCGATTGGTCTATGGGATATGTCGATATACGAAAAGAGGATCTTCAGAGTATTGAGGGGATGAATGATTTTTTTCAGAATAGTAATAGTTTTCATGATCTAAAGGATAAACAGGTCCAAAAGATCCTCGAGGCTTTTAGACTCGGCAAGTGGCGGCAAAAGATTACATAAGAGAATATAACTACAGATTTGGAATGGGAGATCCCCTAAAGTAAATGTCCCATCTGATCTTTTTTGACTTCCAGGTAGCCTTCATTAAACTCATTAGTTTCGACGATAATCGGAAGTCGTTCTACGATCTCTATGGCTTGAAGAGATTTGATCTTTTCAGGGTTATTGGTAAGCAGCTTGATCTTGTTGATATGGTAAAACTTCAAGATGTCATGGACGATCTCATAGGAGCGTGCATCTGCAGGAAAACCGAGCTGATGGTTTGCCGCGACCGTATCAAATCCCTTGTCCTGAAGGGCATAGGCATTCACCTTGTTCAACAAACCGATATTACGTCCTTCTTGACGAAGGTAAAGGACCATTCCTCCTTGCTCCGCGATCGTTTTGAGAGCAAAATCGAGTTGATCACCGCAGTCACATTTGAGTGAACCAAGGGCATCTCCCGTAAGACATTCGGAGTGTACACGGACGATAGGAGTATCATTGAGTTCATCGGTAAAGATGACTAAATGCTCTTTATGATGTTCTTTGAAGGTCTGAATCTTGAATATCCCGTGTTTAGTGGGTAGATTGGCAACTTCCGATATCTCTAGGTTCATGTTTAACTGCTTTTTGTATATTGATTTGTTAGAATGATGTATAAATTTTAATGAAATTATATCATCTTTTAATCTCACTAATATGAGATATTATCAAGGCTTATCATGTTCCATCGTTTTCGTCGTCTGCGTATTAATCCAAAATTACAAAATCTCGTAAGAGAGACCACTCTGTCGACAGATGATTTTATTTATCCTCTCTTTGTACGTCCGGGAAGCGGGATAAAGACGGAAGTGGCTTCTATGCCGGGTGTGTATCAGATGAGTATAGATGAAGCTGTAAAAGAGTGTGAAGTCCTAAAGTCACTGGGATTGTACTCGATCATCCTGTTTGGTATACCGGAGGTAAAGGACTCGGTTGGTTCAGATGCATTATGTGAGCATGGTATCATCGCCAAGGCAGTAAGAGAGATCAAAGCGGCCCATCCGGACATGTTTGTTGTAACAGATCTATGTTTTTGTGAATATACGGATCATGGGCATTGCGGCATCCTGGACATGGAACGTGAGACGGTAGACAATGATCCTACTCTGGAGCTTTCTGCCAAGCAGGCACTTGTCCATGCAAAGGCTGGTGCAGATATGATCGCACCATCGGGTATGATGGATGGTATTATCACGACATTGCGCGAAGCTTTGGATGATGCAGGATATGTGGATCTTCCGATCATGGCTTACTCGACGAAGTTTTCAAGTGGGTATTACGGTCCTTTCAGGGACGTGGCAGAATCAGTGCCAAGCTTTGGGAATCGTTCGACGTATCAGATGGACCCGGCTAACCGTATGGAGGCGATCGCAGAGAGTGTAGAGGATGAGGCGCAGGGGGCAGATATCCTAATGGTTAAGCCTGCTCTGGCTTATCTGGACATCATCCGTGATATTAAAGAGAATACGAGCCGTCCGCTTGCAGTCTACAACGTCAGCGGCGAATATGCGATGTTGAAATTTGCGGGTAAAGAAGGGCTTATCGACTATGACCGCGTGATGATGGAGACCATGATCGGGTTCAAGCGTGCAGGGGCCAGCATCATCATTTCCTATCATGCCAAAGAAGTCGCAGCACTTTTAGCTAAGTAAGTTCTCAATGATTCAGCTTATTCTCTATTTCCTCAGCCGCTTCAGTGTCAAGATCAAGGTCGCATTTCTCATTGTTTTCCTGATCTCGGGGATCTTGTTTTGGAATATCTCATATTTACAAGATACGATAAAAGAGAATGAGAAGACGGAAAAGGTCCTTTTTGCTTTTGAAACGGCACAGAAGATCAATACGATTCTGTTTAGTCTGCAAAAAGAACGCGCCTACTCCATTGCTACGGTTGAGCATGGTCATGACAAGCAAAGACTGCAGGAGGTCCGCAATGCGACGGATGAGCTTTTGGTCATGTTCTCCTCATGTCGGAAATCTCTTGAAAACATTCCGAGTCAAAAGATCAATGATAAAATCATTCTGTTGACCAAAGAGATCGACAATCTGCATAATGTCAGGGCAGAAGTAGATCAACACAAGATCGATGGAGATGAGATCGTACGATACTACACGGATTCTCTTATCAAGCATTTTATTGATTTGATGGCCTTCATGACAGCCCGGATCGAGTCTAATGATTTTAATGCCTATTTCAATCTGATCAATGCTATTGAATACACGGCCTTGCAGCAATCCCTTATTCAGGTGGCAGTAGGAAGGGATGAAGCCTTTGATCAGCTTTGGTACGATCTTATTATCACTCAAGATGCCAAATCTCAGACCTATCTGGACCGCTTCAAGACCTTTGCCAAGCCTTCAGTGGTACAATCTTATTACACACTTTATTCGACCTCTTCATTTATTCACCTTAACCAGATGTTGGAAGAGTTGAAACTGCAGGTAGGTCATAAGGTCAGTGGTATTGATATCCGGGAATGGCTGGGGTATTACGATATCTATATGGAGGATCTGAAAAGAATTGAGAATCTGAACAGTTCTACGGTCAAAGAGAAGATCGAAAAAGCCATTCTTGTCGCATCTGAAAACTTTGATGACAATATATTGATGCTCGTATTTCCGTTGATCATTGCCTTGTTGATCGCATGGTTTATCTTTTTTGACATCAAACAGGCCCTTCAGACCCTGTTGGACTTTTTATATGAAAATCAAAAGCCCGTACGTAAAAACGAGGTCTTGTTGATGCAGTCCAAGAGTGAGTTTGGAATAATCTACCGTACCTTGTTCGCCTTTAATGAAAAGATCAATGAACAGATAGAGATCATAAGAGACACCTATGAGAACGATCAATTGACGGATATACCAAACCGTATCAAGCTTCTTGAAGAGATGGGACGTCTGCAAAGCATAGGAGAACGTTTTTCGATTATCTATATCGATATTCATAACTTTTCGCATATCAATGACAGCTTTGGTCAGGATGTGGGGGATTTTTATCTTAAAGAGACGGCACAGATCTTGAAAGAGATCGCCGGTTCTATCAGTTCAGACAGTTTGTTGAGCACTTCTGTCTTCAGAATGGGTTCTGATGAGTTTGTCATTGTCTGTTCCCATGCTCAATACATTAATCTGTTGATTGCCAAACTCAAAGAGATCTATATCATCGAGCATGATGGCATCGATATGCCGCTGTCTTTTACCTTCGGGATTGCTGCTTCGGATACTGAACATTCGGAAGCCTCACTGCTAAGCCGTGCAGAGATTGCTTCGCGCTATGCGATCCGCACCAACAAGCGATTTGCCTATTATGATGAAGAGGCACTGCTTGAGAAGCGTCATAAGGCAAACCTTGAATGGGTAAAAAAGATTGCCACTGCCTTTCAAGAGGGGCTCTTCGCGGTACATTTTCAACCTATTGCTTCGGTTGAAACCGGTGATATAGTAAAGTATGAGGTATTGATCCGTATGTATGACAAAGCTCAAGAACTGATGGTTTCTCCTGCGGATTTCCTGGGCGTTTTGCAAAACTCAGGCCACGAAAAAGAGCTGACCAAACTGATCATCGACCAGAGTTTTCAGTCTTATAAGCAGTGCCAGGTCGATCTTTCCATTAATATGACGCGGGATGACCTGGATGAGGATATGATCGATTATCTTATATCAAAAACGAACAAATATGAGATATCTCCCGAATCCGTTGTGTTAGAGTTGGTCGAGTCTGAAGAGCTACTTAAAGAAAACTATATTACAATCATCCAAGAAATTAAACACAGCGGTTTCAAGATTGCTATTGATGATTTTGGTACAGGGTATTCGAACTTTGCCTATTTGAGTCAGATCAAGCCGGATTATATCAAGATAGACGGCTCACTGATCGAGCATATGCATACAAGTCAACAGGACCGACAGATCGTAGAGGGAATCTATAATTTCGCGAGCAATCTTGGAATTGAAGTCATCGCTGAATTCGTTAGTTCAGATGAATTGTATGAAATCGTCAAAGAGATCGGTATCGAGTATGTACAAGGTTTTTATATCGGACCGGTTATGAGTTGTGATGAAGTTTTACAAATACGAAATAAAGGTGAAGAATGAGACATTTTTTAACACTAAAAGATTATACGAAAGAAGAGATCTTAGAGATTGTTGAATTAGGTCTGAAGATTAAAAAAGAGTTTAAGGCCAAGGCTCAGCCTCCTTATCTTAATGGACAGACACTATCGATGATATTTGAGAAGAGTTCGACACGTACACGTGTAAGTTTTGAATCAGGGATCTTTCAGCTCGGAGGCCATGGCCTTTTCCTGTCAAACAAAGATATTCAATTAGGCCGGGGAGAGCCTGTAAAGGATACCGCCCGTGTCATCTCCAGTATGACCGATATGATCATGATCCGTACCTTTGAGCATGCGCGTCTAGAAGAGTTTGCTTCCTACTCTTCGGTACCGGTTATCAATGGACTGACAGACTCCTATCATCCTGTACAGCTCTTGGCAGACTATATGACAATGATCGAACATGGAATGGACAAGGATCCTATCGTGGCGTATGTAGGTGACGGTAATAATATGACCCACTCATGGATGATGCTGGCTGCGAAACTTGGTTTTGAATTACGTATTGCTACACCAAAGGGATATGAGGTCGATGAGACGATCTTACAGGATGCTTTGGGCTTTTGTGAAGAGAGCGGTGGAAAGATCATTGTCACCAATGATCCAAAGGAAGCTGCTAAGGGTGCAAGCGTCATCACAACAGATACCTGGGCTTCGATGGGTCAAGAAGATGAGAAGGAGGTACGTCAAAAGGCTTTTACCGGATATATGGTAGATGATACTATGATGGATCTCGGACGGGAGGATGCGGTCTTTTTACACTGTCTTCCTGCCTATCGTGGACAAGAGGTAAGTGAAGCCTTGCTTGAAGGACCAAGAAGTCTGATCTTTGAAGAGGCGGAGAACCGTCTTCATGCGCAAAAAGGCCTTATGGTCTGGTTAGACCTACACCGCTAGGTGTAGATAAGGCTTCATGTATTCAGGTGCATAAATTATATATAGACGAAATGGTTCTAGCGTCCTGCATTCATTAGAATAAGGAAGTTATTACCGTCTTCGGCAACATTGAACTTGTGTTTTTGACAAAATTCTTCATTCATCATATTTGCTATCTCTTGGGCATGGATAAGTGCATCATCTTTACTCTCAAAGTTTTTTGAAGCCTCTTGGCCACTACGTCTAAAACATCCACATTGCTGTGCTACAGTTACTTGAAACATATATTGTATCCTTGTTAATTTTTTGCAATTGTACTGAAGTAAGATAAGTGAAGGGCAGGATTGACAGGCTAAGCCTGTCGTTTTAGGATTTAGTAAGAAATACCGGTTTTGGAACGGATGATTTCCATTTTAGCGGCAGCAATCTCACGTGCCTTGTCCGCACCCGTTTTGAGGATATCTCGCACTTCATCCTGATTGTTGGCGAAATGTTCACGTTTTTCACGGTAAGGTCTGAAGTATTCCCACATGACATCATGCAGGTAAAGCTTAAAGTGGCCGTATCCTTCTCCCGGAGTTCGATAGCGTTCTTCAAAGGCTTCCAGACCATTTTGATCTAAAAAGAGTTTGGCAAGCGCATAGATATTACATGATTCATACTCTTTTGGCTCATCCAGCGGTGTGGTATCGGTAACGATCTTTTTGATGACTTTCTGGATCTTTTTCTCTTCGCCGAAAATATTGATCGTATTACCGTAGGATTTTGACATCTTTGCTCCATCAATGCCCGGGACAGTCGCCACTTCTGCTTCTACCTGATGCTCTGGAAGGGTAAAGATATCCCCATATTCATTATTGAATCTGATGGCGATGTCTCTTGCCATCTCAACGTGCTGTATCTGGTCTTTACCCACGGGAACGATCTCGGTATCAAAGAGAATGATATCTGCCGCCATCAGTACAGGATAGGAGAAGAGAGAGTGATTTGCACTAAGCCCCTTGGCCACCTTGTCTTTATAGGAGTGGGCACGCTCGAGCAAGCCCATTGAGGTAAACTGTGAAAGGACCCAATACAGCTCAAGCACTTCTTTGACATCAGACTGTACCCAAAACATCGTCTTTGCAGGATCAATACCCAATGCCAAGAAGTCCGTTGCTGCTTGCATCGTGAGTTTGGAGAGAAGCTCTCCGTCTTTGACTGATGTCATAGCATGGTAGTTTGCGATAAAGGCATAAACATTATCTCTGTCTTGACGGTCAATCATCTTTTTGATAGAACCGAAGTAGTTTCCTATATGTAAATCACCGGAGGGCTGAATCCCTGCTAATACTTTCACGTTTTATCCTCATATATAATTAGTGGAATTATAGGTTAATTGATTATAATACTTGCTGAAAACTAGTGAAAGCGATTTTGCTTGCAAAAAGTTTTATGAGAAATTACCATAAGGAGTACGGATGGAATATTATGATTGGATAAAGTGGTTTCACGTCGTCTCATTGATCTCTTGGTTTGCTGTACTCTTTTATCTGCCCCGTCTGTTTGTCTACCATGCAGAGAATAGTGACAATTCTGAATTCGTAAAAGTGGTCAAGATCATGGAGATGAAATTGTATAAATATATAGGGGTTCCTGCTTTTTGGGCGACGTTGATTTCCGGTATTGCGATGATCGCACTTAATCCCGGCCTGTTTCAAAGCGGGGGATGGCTGCATGCCAAATTGACTTTGATGGTCTTTCTGATCGCTTTTTTCTTTTCCATGGGATATTACAGAAAACAGTTCCTAGAGGACAGGTGTGAAAAAACAGGAAGTTTTTTTAGAAAGTATAATGAGATACCGACAATACTGATGTTGCTGATCGTAGCGATGGTCATCGTTAAACCATTTTAATATCTTTTGTCCGGATTCATCATGGAGCTAAAGTCTATCTTTAATGAATCTTGACTTTTGACACAAGAATGTTTATACTTCCTAACATGAAAATCAAACTTTTACTCTTTTTTAGTCTTGTGACCTTTCTCGTCATGACTATAAATATTGTTGAGTATCATAGCTCAGTACTTGTGCAGCATGAGATTACCGTTGAGTCTGTGGGTGAAGTCGAAAATGCTGAAAGTGAATCTATTGGCGACATAGTTGACTTTGTTGAAAAACCGACTAGATTAGAAAGTTGTTGTAAAAGTTTGTCATTTCCTGATAAGGACTTTGTCTTTTTTACTCTCACCAAGAACATCTTCAAACCTCCCCGCATAATATAGTTTTATCCATAATATATAATATTTAAATATCTATAAGCAATATAAGGAAAACTATGCTAATAAAATCTACAGTTAATAAACTTTTAGTCACATTGTTAATACTCTCAACTCTTGTAATTTCAGGTTGTAGTCATTCACCATCTGCTACACCTGTGTCGTCAATTCAAAAAAGATTTACAAATAATTTTGATGTCGAGGTGCTTAAAAACGCAATCACACGGGCTGCTGAAAAAAATGACTGGGATATCATCGATCCGGCATCCCAATCTATTAATCTGAAAAAGATCTATTTTACAAAGAAACGAGAATTTTCAGCACTTCGTGCAAAACGTCGTTATAAACGGGTGGTCAAAAACGAAATATTTGTTAATGTTGATATAAATGAAAAGTTTTTTAGGATCAAGCTGTCACAGGAGTATGGACAGTCATTTGATAATAATCGTCAAAAAGAAGCATTTAATAAAGAGCTTGCAAAACTTGAAGATACTATCTATTTGGAATTAGTTCCTCACCTTTAATAATCATTGTCTTACAAGAAACAGCATTATTTCTTTAGTCATAATGCTGTCATATAGTATAAATCTTGAATAGAAGGTGTAGAGCCGAGGAAAAATTTCATAAGTGAATAAAGAGAAGTAGGCTCTAGAAAACCTGCGGAAGTGGTTTAGGAAGTTAAAAGTTTCGAAGACTAGGCTGACTTTGCTAGTCTATGTCGACAAATCCTTCTTCGATATCATCATCACTCTTTGCGTCTGCTTCCATATTATGCTCAAACTCTGATTCATATTCACCATCTTCAAACTCTTGATACATCTCTTCCATCTCTTCTTCTGTGACACTTTCACCAAACATATCTTCGACAAAGTTTGGTTCATCCGAGACAATAGTACGCTGCTTTTTGCTTCGCGCATGAAAAAGTACAGGCGTGCCTTCAAAATTAAAGGCTTCACGCAACTTATTTGTCAGATAACGTCGGTAGGTAAAGTGCAGACCTTCAGGGCGGTTCATAACCAGTGCGATACGCGGAGGACGGATGTCATACTGAGTAACGTAATATAGGCGAATAGTCTTACCTTTTACCGATGGAAGGTGGTGTCGTCGCTGTGCTAACTCGATCACACGGTTGAGTTTGGAAGTCCCGATACGCTGAGAGTAATTGTCATTGATCTCAAGGATCTTATCCATGATCTTATGAACGCGTTGTTTGGTCAGTGCTGAGATCGTGAGGATCGGTGCATAATGTAAAAACTTGAAACGGCTACGTACGCGTTCAGTGAACTTTTCATAATCTTTGTCCGTAAGATCCCATTTATTAAGGATGATGATACAGCCAAGACGGTTTTCGTCAATAAGTCCTGCAATCTTCTCGTCCAGGTCTTTAAAGGGTTGTGATGCATCAAGGACAAGTAGGGCTATATCCGCATTTTTGAGCATCTCTTTGGTACGGTTGAGTGCGAACTTTTCAATACCAAGGATCTTTCCACGGCGACGAAGACCGGCAGTATCGACAAAGGTAACTTTTTTATCACCTACTTCGATCATTTCATCTATGGGATCGATTGTGGTACCGGCAACCTCTGAGACGACAGAACGGTCTTCACCGATAAGCGCATTCAGCAAAGAGGATTTTCCGACATTCACGCGGCCTATAATCGCGACTTTGACCTGGTTGAGACGCTCGGGGTCATAAAACCTGGTCTGGTCATTTTCTTCAAAGGCCAGTTTTTCATCCTCGGTGAGTAGCCTTTCGTGGACTTCATCTTCCTGCTCATCAAACTCAGGAAGATTATAATCATGGCCCACATCCTCCTCCGCCTCAAGCAAAGCCTGTGCTTCGGCTTCTTTTTCCTCATCGCTTGGGAGCTGTTCATAAATCCATTCGATCAGTTTGATCGTATTTCGATTGTGCGCGACAGAGATACCGAAGATTGTATCGGTGCCAAACTCATAATAATCCCATAGGCGTTCATTCATCTTGTCATTGTCGATCTTGTTGACAACGAGTGCCATGGCTTTTCCCATAGCTTGAAGCTCATAGAAAAACTTTTTGTCTTCATCATTCGCAATGGTCTTTCCGTCAACGACATAGAGGATGATATCTGCTTCATAGGCGGCTTTGACCGCTTTTTCTTTGATCTTGTCAAAGAGCTCACACCCTTTGTCGAGTCCGCCAGTATCGAGGATCTGTACCTCTTTATCGAGGATCTGTGCAACGCGTTTTTTGACATCACGGGTAGTACCTGCCTGATCAGAGGTAATCGCATCGCGATGTTTTAACAGGCGGTTAAAAAGAGATGATTTTCCAACATTGGGACGACCGATAATGGCAAGTTTTTTCATAATGTGTACTTCATAGTAGTTTTCGTGATGTAATTATAGCATCCAAGACTTAGAGTTGGTAAATCTCTTTATATTGGGTACTTCGTGCACGCACACGTTTGAGGTAATGTTTAGGTTCTTCATGTCTTAGGTTACGCAGTAAATAGTCATAAACCTGCTCAGGAGACATGGTGTTGATAAGCTCTGCCGCAGATTGGACACTATTGGTTCCCACAAATGCCCGAGCCACATTGCCGGCTCCTGTGTTATACCCGGCAATAGCACAATAGAGTCTTGACGTCGGATCCTGAATGGAAGAGAGATATTTGTAGTAGAGGATATGAAAATAGGCTGAACCGATTTCGATATTGTTCTGGGTATTGTAGAGATAGGATGCTGAGAGAAGACGGCGTTTGTTATACAGAAACCTATATGAGTCGATCCCGGCAGTGCGGGGAACGATTTGCATCAGGCCATATGCGGGGATATGTGATCGTGCCATAGGATTAAAACTGCTTTCCGAGTGCATGATCGCCAGTAGCCATTGTGCTTTTAATTTGAAGCGTTGCGCATTGGACTTGGCAGCGACAAGGTAGTTATAAGAACGTTTGAAGGTCGAATTTCCGGGAAGTTTATATCTGATGGTATGTACATCTCCTTTTTGAGAATAGGTGATTTGGTCGGCATTGAGCTTTTGTGCGGAAAATGAGTCAGAGAGTAGAGGCTGGTCGTCGATCTTGCCATCTTGAATATAGTTTTCATCTTTTGCAAGCTTATGAATATCTTGCTCAAGTGCATTTTTCTCATATGCTTTTTTGTTATTGAGGGAGAGGGTCTGCTTAAGAGTATGCAACAATTGTTGTTTTGATACTTGCCGGGTAGAATCTATCCGGGAGACAGAGACCTCGTTCTTTTCATAATCGATGAGGGATTTAGTCCTTAGGTCCTGAGAATAGATAACATGTTTTTTCGCATCTTCAAGATCTGTCGTAGGCCAGAATGCTTTGACCTTTTTTTTATACTTGAGAATAGCTTCTCGCTCCTGGGCTAAATAACGCTTGAAGGCTGCATCCTCTTGTTTCTTGAAATCAATAAATTTGACTTTTTCGTTTTTAAAATGACTTTCTTGAAGTTTTTTATAGGCTTCAAAACTTTGTTCAGCTTGGAGGAGCAGGGGAAAAAGGAGAAGGCCTAATCGACGACTAACCATACAAAAAGCTCTTCTGTACGTGGATGTTCCCAGACCTCTTCGATATGCGCATGAATAGTCTTATTATCGCTTGTCTGCACCGTAAACAGTTCAGACGAAGTACGTGCGTGTTGGCCTTGCTGTTTTTCTTTTCGGGTGATCTGAGTTCCGACATTCATACCCGATTGGAAGGAGAGTTCGTCCAATGCACGAGAGATCGCCAAACGGCGTTGTTCGGCTTTGCCTTTGACATGAGGCCGTGAGCTTCCTACAGCCCCGGTTTTCCCATCATAGGTCGGTTTGTTGATCCATTCCGGTTTGACAACAGGTGCCGGTTTTGGGTTCCCACACCCTGAAAACATTAGGATTAGAGTAAATATACTCAGTAGTGATTTGTACATGATCGCCCCCGATACTTAAAAATAAAGACAAAAGATTGTGTTTAGTTATAAGTATTTATTGGAAAGGTAGCAGGCAGAGCCCGCTAAGAAAAGGTCTTATTTTGTAGGGAACTCTTTCTCAAGACTTTCAAGTGCATTTTTAGCTTGAAATTGTTGCCATAATGCTTCATCATTTTTATATGAAGTCTTCACATTTCTTTTAACTGCTGCATTGACTGTATTCTCACTCATACCCACTAGTACATACAGAGTGTCTGTTTGAGGGTGGTTCCATGAATCAATCTGTTTTGACCCGCTTAATGTCTGTTCAGCTGTCTGTTTTGCAACTTGCTCAACAACCTTATCTCCCACTTGACCTGCGCCCGCACCTGTTTGACGTGCCCAGTCAGTGATCTTCGCTTTTACTTTTGTTTCCATCTGGAACGCAAGGTTTGTACGTGCAACTGCAAGTGCTTCACGACGTGTAAAACTGTCCCCCAGTGTACCCGGCTCAGCTGATCCCAGGTCAGTATACTCTAAACCTTCATAACCAAGTTGAGGCTTACATACCCACTTCGGTGCTAGAACACCACCTTTTCTACAACGGAAATCCGCTTCTTCCTCTGAAGGGTTTGGTCCATCCCCACATCCTACGAACGTAACAGCTAATAATGAAGCAGCTAAAATTGATGTCAATGACTTTTTCATGAATACTCCTGAAGTTTGTTTCTGCGATAATTGTATCATATTTTTTTTGAGAGTCAAGTCTATCCTTTGTGATAAGAAGAAGGGAATGTGTTATTAAAAGTGATAATCCTTTTGCTGTCTGATGCACAAAGAAAAAGACGCTGAATGCTTCATTAAGAAGCTTCTATAGCCGCATCTACTGGGTCATTTGGAAGGGATTCGATATAAAGAGACTGAGACGGAAAAGCGAAGCTTGCCCGGTGGTTTTCGACGATTTTCATGATGGATAAATTAATACGCTCTTTTACCATAAGATATTCTTGCCAATTCGTCGTATTGGTAAAAAAGTAGCAAAAAATCCCCAGAGCGGAATCTTGAAAATCGGTAAAATTAATAAGGATCGTGTTTTGATTGATATCCGGATCATTGCGCAACATCTCTCGTATGTCGGAAAGTATAGCTTGCATCTGTGTGGAGGAAGTAGCATAGGTCAGTCCGACCGTCATCTTTATACGGCGCATGTTCATACGTGACCAATTGGTGATCGGGCTGTTGGCCAAGGTCGCATTAGGGACAGCCACAAGTGCCTTGGCAAAGGTCCGTACACGGGTGGAACGGATACCAATGCTTTCTACCGTTCCTTCTACGGCTGGCGTCTGTATCCAGTCCCCTACATCAAAAGGTTTGTCGGAGAAGATGACCAGTGAGCCAAACAGATTGGCCGCAGTATCTTTGGCTGCCAGCGCAAATGCCAGTCCTCCCAATCCTAAAGAGGCGAGGAAGCCTGTGAAGTTATATCCCCATTCTTGAACGATGATGACAAAACCCATCACAAGAAGGACAAGCCGAACGCCCTTGATCATAAAGAGTGCCAGATCGGCAGAAAAACGATTTGCAATTTTACCTTGGTACTCTTCGACAAAGTCACTGAAGATACCTACAATACGGTAAAGTGCCCAGAAGATCGCAAAGGCAAACATAGAATGAAAAAAGTGTGCGTTGAAGGCATCAACTTCCAAAGGAAGTTTTAAAAACGCAAGCATCCCGTACAGACCTAAGAGTACAAAGACAAGACGTACCGGTGGTTCAACTGCATTGACGATAGCATCATCAAGGGTGTTTTTTGTCTTGGATGAAGCCCTGTTTAAAAGAGAGATGAAACCATGGGCCAGGGGTGAACGTAAAAAGATAAAAAAGAGCAAAATACCAAAAGAGATAAGCCACTGTGTTCCAGTATTATCATAGAATTCTTGCTGTAGAAATTGTGTAAAAGTATCCATTGTTTCCTCAGTTGAGTTTTAACAGGATTTTATCACATTTTGGGATACAATCTGATTTATGAAATATTATGCCTATGAAGAATTTGTGACAGATACGAAAAAGCTGGTCCGCTTATGTGAAGGGTTCCAGGCGGATACCCTTTTGGCCATCGCCCGAGGAGGACTGACCCTGGGACATGCCTTCTCTCAAGCGGTGGACAATCGAAGACTTTTTGCGATTAATTCGATCTTATATGAGAAAGACCAGAAGGGAACACAGTGTGAGATCTTTAATACCCCGGAGTTAAAAGGAGCTTCAAAGGTCCTGATTCTGGATGATATTGTGGATACAGGACAGACAGTCAAAGAAGTACTGGAATTGCTTCAGAAATGTTTTCCTGAGATAGAGTTCAAGATCGCTTCGCTTTTTTATAAGCCAAGTGCCGTGATTCAGCCTGACTACAGTGTGCATGAGGCAAAAGAGTGGATAGAGTTCTTTTGGGAAAAAGACTTTTTACCTGAAGAGGTTCAGGGGTGATCAAGGATAATCTTCGGGCCTACAAACATCTGGTTCAAGCCCTGTTCAATGTATCAAGGGTTCTGATCTTTGAAAAATTCACGGCAGTCTTTTTCTTCTTTTACCTGCTGTTTATTCTCAGTATCGGATTCATACTCTCGGTGATACACTGGGGTGTGGGGATCGGATTCGTCTTTCTTGGGCTTGTGTTTTTTCTTAAAAGTCTGCAGGGTTTCATGTTTGTAAAACGTGCCCTTATTCGAAGAGGAGACCGTGTAGAGTATGCCGATCCGACATCATCGAAGATAGATACCATGTTCAGCATGGGACAGGTATTGTTGAAGATGCGTTTGGATGAGGTGAAAAAGAGTAGACTTGTTTCTGAAGAACTTATGGAAGGGAACAGACATTTTTATCTTGTTGAAGTGGATAAGAAACCGAAAATCATTGCCTATGACTGGATCATTTCACTCTCTCCGGAGATCCTGGATGAGCTGGAAGACTAGAACAGCTCCAGGATATAGGGTGCAAGGAAACTGATCCCCAAGAAGAGCAGTGAAGAGATAAAGATCAATGCAGTAATGTCCTTTGGTCTACAGTTGTATAAAGAACCGAGATTAACATTGGCAACGGCCAGCGGCATCAAAAGCTCTATGAAGATAATACCTTTTACCATCGGTGTGAAAGTAGTCCATTGCAGTACCAGAAAAGTGATTAAGGGAATGAAGAGAAACTTCATTCCGTTGACGTAGACAAGCAGCTTCTGATTGAGCTCTTTGAGTTTGACTTCGTGTAGGTACATCCCCAATATCACCAGTTGTATCACCATACTTGCATAAGCACCCATCTGTAAAGCTGACATCACTTCAGTCGGAAGGGTCACTTTATTGGCATTGAGGGTGAGTGCAAAGATCGCAAACCAAAGCACGGGAAGTTTAAAGATGTTCTTGAGTGACTCCTTGATAGAGAAATCACCCCGTGAATAAAAAAATACACCAAGGGTATAGACGACAAAAACATTCATAAGGTTGATGAGCGTTGTAAAGGGAATGCTCTCAGTACCGAAAATAGCGATGCCCAGGGGTATGCCCAGGTTTCCGGTGTTTCCTATTAACGCTGCAACGGTAGCGATGGATTGTTCCTTGGTATCTGTAAAAAGTTTATGTGCAAGTATGAAGGTGATAATAAGGGTAAGGGCAGTAATCGCAAGATAGATCAATGGGGCCAAGAGAAGTTCTGTGTCTATAGGGCGTTGCAGCAAGCCCCAAAAGGTCAAAAAGACTTGTAGAAAATAGACAGACAGAAGGTTGAATGATTTTTGATCAATCTTCTCCTTGAAAAGATGTTTGGCCGTATATCCTACGACAATAAATATGTAGATCGAACAGATGGCGAGAAAAAGCGTTCCCAAAGCAGCCCTTATTGTCTAAAAAATAGAATTATTGATGAAAGTATAGTAAAATCTTGCCATGATAAACAGCTTTTCAAAAAAATTGGCCTCATTCTCATTTCTCTTCCTGGCGATCTCCTTTATCGCTTTGACCCTTTTTAATGCTTACGAGCCGACACGGCAGATGACAACAACACTTTTCTTGATTTTGACTATCGTACTTTATTACCCTTTGCGCCTGATCATCACGAATAAGAAACTCTCTATGACCTACAGTGCATTGATCAAAGACCCTGACGCTTCACGCATGATTATGTTCTATATCAAACTGCCTTTTTTTATCATTGGCGCGCCGATCTTGGCGGGAGCGTTTTTTTTACTTTTTATCAAGGCATCGGTGTTCTTCTCTATGAACGCCCGCTTGCTTATTCTCGGTCTGGGCGGCTTTGTCGTTGTTTTTATTTTTTGGACCTTTTTGGGGAATAAACTGTTGCAAAGTCGTGATACCATCGCACAGCAGTATGAGAAAAACAGGTGGGATCAAAAGCTTGGCTACCATCTGCTGCTTTTTATGGTGTTCTTCTCTGTTACCTCAGACCTGATTGAAGCGTTCATCATTACGCTGCTCTTCTCATTCTTGATCTTTGATGTTCTTTTTGCTCTGCATGAGAAGATGAACCTCAGAAACCTGTTTGTAAGCAGAGGGCTTATTCTTTTTTTCAAGTTTTTGATGATGGTTTTGACAAGTCTGGTGAGTTACAAATACCTAAAGAGCATACTTGAGAGAGAACTGAATGCCTTTATAGTGTGGATTGACCCCACGGCGGGAGTCGTTGTGATCTATCTCTTTTTATACCTGATATCGGCAGTCGGAAACTTTGTACAGTTGAATCTATTGATATCCTACCTTGTTAAAAAGGGATCTCAACAGTTTGTCATCGTATGGACCTTGATGGCAGCGTTGTATATTGCACTGACACTGATTCATCTTGAATATGACCATTTTAATAAGATGAAAGGGAAGATAGAGGCGTATCAGGCAAAGATACACAAAAGATATTAAGCTCTCTCTTTTTTGATGACTTCATAGGCATCATTGATCTCTTGGATCTTGCGTGTGGCATCTTGGACGTAATGATCGCTCGCCCCCTGTGCCTGGATGATATCGGGGTGATATTTTTTGACCAAAGAACGATATTTCTTCTTGATTTCTTTGAGTTCATCAGAAGGGGATGCTCCTAAAATCTTATAGGCTTCTTCGAGGGATGAATGTACCTGTGCCCCTGAAAAACTGGATCGAAACTGATCCATCATAGTTTCGAACTCGCTGGAGCTAAAGTGTAAAAAAGCGGCGATCTTCATCAGCAGGTTCTCTTCAGAAGAGGTGACTTTTCCATCGATAAAGGCGATGTTGATCAAAAAACTCATCATCATCTGACGTTTGGCTCTGTTATTGCGTATAAGCATATACAGTTGTGAGACAACGGCGTCTACATTACGAGGACGTTGTTTTTCTTCGGAGAAGATCTCCTTCAGGTACTCTTTTACACGTTGAGGCTCCGGAAATACCTTTGAGATGTCGGTAAACATGTTTCCGATCAGTTCGGCTTCCAATTCATCTATCCGTCCATCTGCTTTTGCAACTTTGGCACACAAGGCGACAAAAAGCCCAAGTTCGCTGGCAGCAATTGCCTCTTTGGAGATCTGCATGTTTTGAAACTGTTCTTTCGAATAATAGATCTGCTGAAAACGCTGATAGGATTTGAATATACGATAAAAGACAAACAGCAAAATACCAAAGATGATGAGGTTAAGCATATAGTTTCCTTATGATAGTTCTTTCTAATACGAATTATAATAGAATTTTGTACTTTAAATGTTGGGAAAATGTGTGAAAGAGAAAATATCGAAGATCGATAAGGGCATCGTGTATATGTTGTTTGCCTCATTGATGTTTGCCTTGATGGGTGGTTTTGCCAAAGAACTGAGTCAATCGATGAGCTCATTGGAAGTGGTCTTTTTTCGGAATGTATTTGGTGTCTTTCTTATCGGATTCACACTGTTCAAAACACCACTGGTGCAAGAAGGGGGACGCCCTTTTTTACTTTTCTTTAGGGGTATGATGGGTTTTTTGGCCCTCTTGGCATTTTTTTATAATATTGCCCACATCTCCCTGGCAGATGCTATGACCTTCTCCAAGACGGCACCTGTGTTTACGGCATTTTTTGCGTATCTGTTTTTACATGAGAAGATGAACATATATGGGTGGATGGCTTTGTTCATAGGATTTGCAGGTATTGTCCTTATTATGCAGCCTGAAGGGCTTTTGTTTAAGAAGACGGATCTGCTTGGAATCTTTTCAGGGGTTGGAGCAGCCTTGGCGTATACCTCGGTACGGGAATTGAAATCCTATTATGATACACGTTCTATAGTACTTTCATTTATGCTGATTGGGACGCTGGGCCCTTTGGTTTTACTCGGGTTGGCACCATATGTACAGATTTCTGAATTGGATTTCATGTTTGCATCTTTTATTATGCCTTCAATGGAGGAATGGGGTTATATTATCGGTCTTGGACTCTTTGCTACCTTGGCCCAGGTCTATATGACAAAGGCCTATGGTGAGACAAAAGCAGGGATCGTCGGGGCTATTTCGTATTCCAATATTGTTTTTGCCATCATCGTAGGTCTTTTTATGGGGGATGCCTTGCCAAATCTGACGACAAGCTTAGGAATAGGGGCTATTTTCTTGGCAGGTTTATTAGTCGTCAAAAAATAAGCTATAATCACACGATTATAATAAGGATATGAAATGGTAATTTTTGCAGGCCCTTGTGTCATCGAGAGTGAAGAGAACATTATGAAGATTGCTGAGGCGCTTAAGCCTTATCATGACAACCCTGAGATCGATTTTTATTTTAAAGCGAGTTTCGACAAAGCAAATCGTACCTCTTTGGAAAGCTTTAGAGGTCCCGGTCTTGAAGAGGGGATGCGAATCTTGCAAAAGGTCAAAGACAGGTTTGGTTATAAGATCGTTACAGACATACACGAAAGTCATCAGGTGGAAGCAGTGGCAAAAGTCGTGGATGTCCTTCAGATCCCTGCATTCCTATGTCGTCAGACCGATCTTCTGGTAGCAGCGGCAAAAACAGATTGTATCATCAATATCAAAAAGGGGCAGTTCCTCTCTCCTGTAGACATGCAGTATCCCGTACTTAAGGTACTTAACACCCGTGGGTGTAAGGAAGCAAGTTATGAGAATTCCCTCAAGCACAAGGTCTTTTTATGTGAACGCGGTTCGACTTTTGGATATGGTAATCTTGTCGTTGATATGCGCTCTCTGGTGATCATGAGAAACTATGCTCCGGTGATCTTTGATGCGACCCACTCGGTACAGATGCCAGGAGCAGCGGGCGGCAAGACAGGCGGGGATTCATCGATGGTTCCTTATCTTGCTAAAGCAGCGGCGGCTGTCGGTGTCGATGGATACTTCTTTGAGACCCACTTTGACCCGAGTATTGCACTTTCGGATGGTCCGAATATGATTAAACTCGATGCGCTGCAGGAGCTTGTGATTAAGCTTCAGAAGATTAAAGAGGTATCTTAGTTATAATACATGACTTTAATTAGAAGGGTGTTTCTCTTCTAACAGAATGCGACAATAAGGCTTGAATAGCAGTGCGCATCATTGTTTTGGGCAATGAAATATTTTAGATCGAAGGAAGTAGAATGAATATCATAGAAGGTAAAATCCAAGTACCGCAAGGTAAAAAGGTCGCGATTATCAATGGTCGTTTCAATCACATTATCACTGACCGTTTGGTTGAGGGTGCAAAAGATGCTTATGTACGTCATGGCGGTAATGCCGAAGATCTTGATCTGATCCTTGTTCCGGGTGCCTTCGAAGTACCTCTTGCTTTAGAGAAGGCTTTGGCTTCAGGTAAATATGACGGAGTGTGTTGTTTAGGTGCTGTTATCCGTGGTGCGACACCGCACTTTGATTATATCTCAGCAGAAGCGACAAAGGGTGTCGCATCAGTTGCGCTTAAATACGGAAAACCGGTCGCTTTCGGTGTCTTGACGGTAGATACGATAGAACAAGCGATTGAACGCGCAGGTTCAAAAGCAGGAAACAAAGGTGCAGAAGCGATGTTGACTGTAGTTGAGATGTTGAACCTATATGCCGAGATTGATGCATAATGGCGACACGTCATCATGCTCGAATGGCCGTAGTAAGCCTATTATATGCCCATGACCTTGGGAATCAAAGTATCGCCGACTTTTCGGATGAGATCCTGGAAGAGAAGAAGATCCGTAATAAACAGCGTGAGTTTGCTCTGGCACTTTTTAAAGGTGTGATGGATAACCTTGAAAAGATTGATGAAAGTATCATTGCCAATCTTACAGATTGGGATTTTGATCGCTTGGGTTCGATAGAGAGAGCAACACTTCGTTTGGGAGCCTATGAAATCCTTTTTGGAAACCTTGATGCACCGGTGGTGATCAATGAGGCTATCGAGATCACAAAAGCTTTTGGAACAGAGCAATCCCCAAAATTTATAAATGGTGTTCTGGACGCTATCTCCAAGTCAAAGTAAGTCCATGAAGGATCTTCTATCCTTTGTGTCTTATGTCATAAAGGTCCCCAAGAGTATTATCCTGTTCCAGAAGGTTTATGGTCCCAGGCTTGATAAGATCATCAAACCAGGAGTTTGGCTGTAGATGTTAGGGCACTTGTAAGCATCCGGATATTCTATATATTTTTTAAACAACGAAACCAAAGAGGATGATGGTAATGAAAGCATTTTTTCTGATGATAGTAGTGAATCTATCACTTATGGCGAATGATATGATTGTCAAGGAGAGTGAATTCGGAGTTGCTCAGACCATAGAAAATATCAAAAGGATCGTTGAAGCAAAGGGATTCAGCGTCTTTGCTGTCATCGATCATCAAGCAAATGCCGTTAAAGCAGGGCTTAAACTGGATGAGTCTCAGGTGATCATCTTTGGAAACCCAAAGATCGGTACACTTCTTATGCAAGAAAACAGCCAGATCGCTTTGGACTTACCTTTGAAAATTTTAGTTTATCGTGAGAAAGATAAGGTTAAGATTGTATACAGAGATGGATCGTGGATCAAAGATCATCACTTTTTAGCTTCAGATGATCTGACTAATAAGGTCAATACAGGAATGAACAACATAACAGATAAATCGCGTAGAAAGGAAAAATAGTGGCAAGAATGACACCTGAAGAGGCACTCGATCTTATACGTAATGCAGATTTAAAAGAGCTTGGGAAGATGGCAAGTGCCAAGAAGAAAGAGTTACATCCAAAGGGCATCACGACGTTTATTGTCGACAGAAATATCAACTACACCAATGTCTGTTGGGTAGATTGTAAGTTTTGTGCCTTCTATCGCCATGCAAAAGATGATGACGCATACATACTGAGTCATGAGGAAATTGATCAGAAGATTGATGAACTGGTGGCCATTGGCGGGACACAGATACTTTTCCAAGGGGGTGTGCACCCAAAATTAAAGATCGACTTTTACGAGGATCTGGTCGGACATATCCATGAGAAGTATCCGCAGATCACCATTCATGCCTTTTCGGCGATCGAACTTGATTTTATCGCAAAGATTTCGAAGATCTCGATCCAGGAAGTCCTTCAGCGTTTGAAAGACAAGGGACTCTCCTCTATACCGGGAGCCGGTGCAGAAATACTTTCAGACAGGGTCAGGGATATCATCGCACCCAAGAAGCATGATTCAGAGGTTTGGATCGATGTGCACAGACAAGCACATAAATTGGGTATCAAATCGACAGCGACAATGATGTTCGGTACCGTTGAGACCGATGAAGAGATTGTCGAACACTGGAACATGGTACGCAAGCTTCAAGATGAGACAGGCGGTTTTAGGGCGTTTATCATGTGGTCATTTCAAGGGAAAAACACTCAATTGGCTGAGGAGATCCCGGACATCGAGAAACCATCATCAAACCGTTATCTGCGTCTCCTGGCGGTATCAAGACTGTTTTTGGACAATGTACCGAACATTCAAAGCTCCTGGGTGACACAGGGTCCGTATATCGGTCAGATGGCATTGAAGTTTGGAGCGAATGATCTGGGTTCGACGATGATGGAAGAGAATGTTGTCAGAAGCGCCGGAGCCGGGTTTAGAATGGCCAAGGATGAGATGGTCCGTTTGATCGCAGATATTGGCGAGACACCGGCAATCCGCAATACAGCTTATGAGACATTGGAGATGTTTGCGTGAAAAGAGTGATATTAGCGCTTGTATTAATATGTGAGGTAATGATGGGAAGTGAAGTTTTAAAAGTAGATGTCAATGGTACGCAAGTGCCTTTAGTGTTTGAACAAGATAATCGGTTGCCGATTGTGTCGATGCAACTGGTCTTTCAAAATGCCGGTTCGATTGCCAATACCAAGCATGCTGGATTGGCCCGTGCAGTTTCAAAGCTGTACGGTGAGGGGACGAAAGCATTGGGAAGCAAAGCATTCTCTGAACGTTTGGATGCCAAGGCGATCCATATTTCGGCAACGGCGGGAGGCGAGACATTCGTATTTGAGCTTTCCTGTCTAAAAGAGCATTTTGAAGAGGGCGTTGATGCACTCCGTTCACTTTTGCAAGATCCAAACCTAGATGTGACGGCCTTAGAGAAAGTCAAGACGCAGACTCTTGGAGAGATCCAGCGCAAAAATACGGATTTTGATTATGTAGCAGGCAAGACACTCAAAGAGCTTCTGTTTAAGAACACGGTTATGGCTTTACCGAATATGGGAACGGAAGAGAGTGTGAGCAAGATCGATCTGAAGACCATCAAATCATTTATTGAAGAACATATTGTAAGTGAACGTGCTATCTGTGTCATCGGCGGTGATATCTCTCAGAGTGAGGCGCAGCAGACGGTACATAGAGTACTAGAGGGAATGAAAAAGGGTGAGAATGAAGCACTTCCTTATTTCGAGGTCAGCTCAAAACCACAAGAAGAGATCGTACGTAAGAAGACCGAGCAGGCTTATGTATATTTTGGTTCACCTTTTCATATGAGAACAGAGGATGAAGAGTATTACAAATCCCGCGTCGCGATCTTTATCCTTGGATCCAGCGGATTTGGCTCACGTCTGATGGAAGAGATTCGTGTCAAAAAAGGTCTTGCATATTCTGCTTACGGACGTCTTCATGTGAATAAGACGAATGCTTATTTCTCTGGGTACCTTCAGACAAAACTTGAATCTCAGGACGAGGCGCAGAAGTCAGTAAACGAAGTGATCAGGACCTTTGTAGAAAAGGGTGTGACACAAGAGGAACTGGATCAGGCGAAGAAGTTTCTGCTGGGAAGTGAACCCTTACGTGTAGAGACACTTTCACAGCGTCTGGGACGTACGTTTATGGATTATTATAAAGGAGCACCGCTCAACAATGCTCAATTAGAACTTGAAAAGATCCAGGCCTTGGAACTTAATGATCTCAATGCTTTTATTGCGAAGCATAAAGAGATACTTGACCTCTCTTATGCGATTGTCACTGAATAGATAGATGAAGTGTGGGGTTGATGAGAAGGATCTTCCTAAACTTTCCAAACTAGGAATCCGAAACTGCATTGAACTCGCATTGATTCTCCCTGTTTCCTATGAGGATCGAAATCTTTATACCACGCCTCGCATCGGTGATTCTCAACTCCTGGATGTCGAGATCCTGTCGTTTACCCAGTCTATAAAGTTTATTAAACTCAAGCTTTTCTGTTTCAATTTTAACACACAGATGGAAGCTGTCATCTTTCAACCTAAACCCTATCACAAACGGCAGTTCATACCCAAGCAAAGACTCTTCTTATTTGGAAAAGTAGAGATGAACTTTTCAAATCTTCAGATCATACAACCAAGAGTTGTGAGTGAGTCTGGAGGTATAGTTGCAAAATATAAAACAGCCATCCGGACCGATCTTATGAGCAAGTTCGTCGCGCAATACCTGTCTGTTCAGACCTTGTTATCCGAGGGACTTCCAGAAGATGTCTGCGAAAGATTGATCGAGCTGCATTTTCCCCATGGCTTACCACCTAAGAAGGGAAGCGAGGCATATAGCACTAATCTGGATGCACTGAAGTTTGCAGAGCTTTATAATCATTTGAATATTCTCTCCAAGAAAAAGGAGTCATATCCAGCACTCAAGCAAATAGATATGGATATAGACCCATGGGTTAAGAGTCTACCTTTTCAGCTCACAGAGGATCAATTACGGGCCATTAAGAAGATACAAAAGGATATGAGAAAGGATACCGCTGCCAAACGGATGATAGTAGGAGATGTCGGTGCAGGAAAAACGATGGTTATTCTGGCATCGGCGTATTTGGCAAGAGAACATGGTTCACTTTTGATGGCTCCGACAACGGTTTTGGCAAATCAGCTTTATGAAGAAGCACAAAAATTTTTGCCGAATGATATGAAGATCGCCTTGGTGACGAATAAAAGTAAAAAAGAGGATCTGAATCAGTATGACTTCACCATAGGAACGCATGCTCTTTTATATAGAGAGTTAAGAGAAGTTGCTTTGGTCATGATTGATGAACAGCATCGTTTTGGCACGGCACAGCGCAACAAGCTTTCGAAGATGATGCAGCGGCACAAGGCCAGACCGCATTTTTTACAGTTCTCAGCTACTCCGATACCCCGTACCCAGGCGATGATCAACTCAGCACTATTGGATGTCTCCCTGATAACGCAGACACCTTTTGTCAAAGATATTGATACAGAAGTCATCCATAAGGCGGACTTTCCTGAGCTTTTAGAACATATTAATGATGAGATTTCAAAGGGACATCAGATATTGATCGTCTATCCTCTGGTGGAAGAGAGTGAGTTTATTGCATATCAGAGTATAGACGAGGCAAAAGCCTTTTGGCAGCATCGTTTTGAGAATGTCTATGTAACGCATGGAAAGGACAAAGAAAAAGAGAAAGTACTGTATGAGTTTAGAGAAAAGGGGACTATCCTCTTGGCTACTACGGTCGTAGAAGTTGGGATCTCTTTACCCCAATTGACGACGGTGGTTATCGTAGGTGCTGAACGTCTTGGCTTGTCTACACTGCACCAACTCAGAGGGCGGGTGAGTCGAACAGGATTAAAGGGTTATTGCTATCTCTATACCAATGTCGAGACCTCAAAACGTCTAGAATCATTTTCAAATACATTGAGCGGTTTTGATATAGCTAAGCTGGATTTAGAGTATCGAAAGAGCGGTGATCTTTTGAGCGGTAATGAACAAAGCGGTGAAAGTTTTAAATTTGTAGATATGGCAGAGGATGAAGCGTTAATAGCCAAGGTTCAGAAGTATATGAAGGAACAAGAGTAAAGACTCTTGTTTACTCTTCAGTAGAGTCCAAACCTGCCGTCATTACGCTTATATAGTACACGAGTCTTACCGTCAATATCATTAAAGATTTCAAACTGTTTGTCTGTCGCTTTGAGATTCTCTAAGACATCCTGTACTTCCAGGGGCTTGTGAAGTTCCAGATCATGGGGAACGATCTCATCTTCGATAGCTTCTCTTTCCGCACTCATATTAATACCGACGGAAGCTGATTTCGCTTCATTGATCCCCTCTTTTTTATGATCTCGGATACGATCATGATGACGGCGCAGTGCTTTTTGTGCACGTGAAGCCGCAACATCGATAGCAGCATAGAGATCATCGTCACTTTGCTTGATCACGATAGTGTTTTTGTTAGGAAGGTTGATAGTGAACTCAATACTTACACCTTTTCCTTTATGCCCTTTTTTCTCTTCGCCTGAGGCAATGGCACGAACGGAGATAATATCTAAGTTAAATTTGCTTAATGAATCAATTGAAGCCTCGATCTGTTGCTTAATCGCGTCAGTTAATTCGACATGACGCCCAACCATACTAATATTCATAGGTATCCTTTGTTACAAAGTTATTAGATTATAACGAGACAATTCTTAAGGTAGCTTATGAGGAATATGTCCAGAGGAGGAGAGGAAATTGTTTTAAAGTAGAAACCGGTTATGGTTTCTGCATGGTACGACGGTGATAGGATATTGTCTCATTCATTCCTAAATTTGCATTGATACTTGTGACATATACATCAATAAGCAGCGTCCCTTGAGATTGAGTAGTAGAAATAGCGGGCCCAATACTATTGGTCGCACATGTTCCAGTAGGTGCTCCTGCTCCTACATCAAGTCCCAAGTAACGAATGGTAGTGTTGATATCATAATAAGCGTCAGCTCCCGGGGGATATTGAGAATTGATAGTCTGAATACAGGATGAATTACCGAGTCTATCATGTCCTGAAACAGCTAAAAGAGCAAATTCTGTGGCACTTTTTGCCAGTAATTGTGCTTGTTCCTGAAAATAGAGATGTTCGGTACGTTTATTGGCTTTAGATGAAATATTTAAAATAGTGGCTGTGATTCCTGCCAATAC
>JBFEXS010000016.1:0-28973 GCA_041562555.1 Sulfurimonadaceae bacterium | reverse complement strand
GAACCTCTCTTTTCTTTCCGGCCCCTCATTTGCTACAGAGGTAATGCAGAGCCTGCCGACCGCACTGGTGATCAACTCCCATTCTGAGCAGACTGCACAAACGTTCGCATCTATGTTTCCCTCGTTTATCAAGACCTATGTCTCTGATGATGTCGCCGGTGCAGAGGTCGCGGGTGCATATAAGAATGTCATAGCGATAGCAGCAGGTATATGTGAGGGATTGGGGCTTGGTAAAAATGCGGCAGCAAGTCTGATCGCGCGGGGACTGGTAGAGATGCAACGTTTTGGTATGGCATACGGTGCCAAGGAAGAGAGTTTTAGCGGACTGAGTGGAGCAGGGGACCTCTTTTTGACTGCTTCTTCTACGATGTCACGAAATTTTCGCGTGGGGCTTGGTCTGGCAAAGGGAAATTCTCAAGAGGAGATATTGGAAGCTTTGGGTGAAGTAGCTGAAGGGATAGGAACGGCTTACGCATTGCATACGATCATGACAAAAGAGGAACTCTATCTTCCTATCGCCAATGAGGTGCATGCTATCCTTGAAGGTAAAGATCCAAAACAGAGTCTTAGGGATCTTTTGGGACAGTAGAACTTACCAAATAGGTGATAAAGCCTTGAGGCTTTATCTATTTTGTTTGAAGTGTCTTTTCAAGTTCCTGTGTCGTCGCTAAAGAGTTAATATCGGTGATGACACCGTTCTCAAGTGAGACAAGAACAATTTTGTCTGTCTCAAGACCTGATTTATATGCGGCAGCTGTCTGTGCATTCTCCATTACAAGTACCGTGTGTTTGAAGTCTTTTAGGCCCGGCATGATGAACATGCTTCGGATAAGTGAAGGTGCTCCACTGACATCAGCAACAAACAGCGCATTGTTCTCCTGCAGATAGCTTGGTGCTTTACTCGCGAAAAACTCATTACAGTTATGACCAACATCCTTTGAAAAGGCAAAGATAACAGTTTTGATATCTGTTGAAATTGTGTGTGGGACCTCATGTTGATCATTGATCGTAACATCGGAAAGGCTTTTGTTAAGAACAAGTTTAGCCTCCACGGGTTGATTACTTGACTCTTTTGAACCACAGCCAATAAAGAGGAACGTAACTAAGAGGGTTAAAACGATTTTTTTCATAATTTCTCCATTAGGGACCAGCCCATTGTTTGTAGAATGATACTTAAGAGAGTTTGCGATTATCGGGTATGATATGTTTAGTTTTTTATATTAATTTAGTTTAAAGAATATGATTCAAATATCTATTTCGATGGCTCTTTATCTTTTCCTATCGCTTCGATTCTTACATTGTAGATGGATTCTTTAAGTTCTTTATGCAGGGCTTCTAGTTCCTCTTTCGTGTCCCGTACGGCGATTCCGCGGGCTGAACAGCCATGCATATTCTTATTGTTGTAGGTCATTCTATATTTCATCACCGTATTATAGACTGTATCTAACTGTTTTCATGCAGGATCTGTATAAATTGATCCTGATGTTTAAGAAAAAGTCTAACGAGTTTTGGATCAAAGGCCTTACCTGATTCTGAACCGATATAGTCGATGACATCTTCCATCTTCCAGGCATCTTTATACACACGGACATTTGACAGAGCATCAAAACAGTCTACAAGAGCGACGATGCGTGCGTTGATAGGTATTTTCTCTGCTTTAAGTCCCTGTGGATATCCATTCCCGTCATAACGTTCATGGTGAGAATAGGCAATGTCGATGGCGATCTGTCCAAGTTTCGGATCCGATTTAAAGGCATCTTCCAATATATGTTTCCCATGGGCTGCATGCTCTTTCATGATCTCAAACTCTTCAAAGGTGAGTTTTCCAGGCTTCGCAAGGATAGAGTCAGGGATAGCGATCTTTCCGATATCATGCAAAGCAGCCATCTTCCCAATGATCTCCGCTTCCTCTTTGAAGGTACCCAAAAGAGAGGATAGTAGACTCGTATATTCTTTGATGCGTTTGATATGAGAGCCTGTCTCAGCACTTTTATATTCCGTCACTTCACACAAGATATTGATAATATCACATTCAAATAGCTCTTTGATCTGATTGAAGATATTCAGATTATCTATATTCTGGTAGATCCGGGCATAAAACTCATCCCGTGAGAAAGGCTTGGTGATATAATCATTTGCACCCTCTTTTAGGAACTTACTTGTAATCATGGATTTGGTCTCAGCCGTCAGTACGATGATCGACATGTCTTTTTTACTGAAGCGTTTTCGGATATGCCGTGTCAGTTCCAGTCCATCCATCACCGGCATATAATAATCAGTCAAGACAAGTTCAACATCGGGATGTTCTTCCAGGACTTTTAGCGCAACCTCACCATTGGCTGCCTCAAGGATGATAAATTGGTGAATGGCCAGATTGCTCTTGAGATAATGTCTATAGGTGAGGGAGTCTTCAACGACAAGGATCTTCTTATGCCGGTTTGCTTCCAGCTGCAGCAGTTTTTCAACGACATAGATGATATTGTCATAACGCTCCTTTAGGACATAATCGACTATATTCGATGATTCAAAGGCATCTCTGAGTTCTTCGCTGATGTCAGAAGTAAAGATAATAGGTGAGAGACCATGCCTGTTGACTAGAGGTACGATCTGGCCATCATTCGCATCGGGAAGATGCAGATCGACAATACAAAAGTCATAATGATGTTTTTGAAGCAGCAGTTCTGTCTCATGATAGCTGTTGGCAATATCAAAGTCAAAGGAGGTGTACTTTGTGATGAGTTCGGACATGATCTTACAGAGCATTTGGCTATCTTCGACCAGTAAGACACGGCTCATGTTACCTCCTTTTTATTAGGGAGCAACTATTATTACAAATTATACCTTAAGGGAAATTCAGAATAGAGTCTAGAGAGTCTCTTTGAGCTGAGGTTTGACCAGGAACAGGGTGATGGCAGCAATGACCATGAAAAGTAAAAAAAGGTAAATGTTGGCTGTCAGTTTATAGCATATCATTCCAAATATTGTTGATCCATGGGGAACGAGCATGAAAAACCGTTTGCCATTCTTCTCGAACTTGGCAAGAAGCTCCTGGGTATGTTCATCACGGAGCAGTCTTTTAAAGTGACGGCGGTAGAAGATAAGATATAAGATCCCAAGCTCAATGATCTTGTACAGGATAAGTGTATAGACGATGTAAATATTGTTCTCCTCGCCAAAGTAGGAGGTGACGGGGATCTCAAAGGTCTGATCGATAATGATGGCAAGCACTGAGATCACCATGAGTATCATAAAAACACTTTTACGTCGTTTTGATAGTCTGTCAAGTACGGATTGCATAATCTGTTTACCTTTTTACGAAATTCGTATCTTAGCTTATTCTGCCTATAGATTTACCTAAGATTTAATCCAATTGGATAAAATGTAGCAAAAAAAAGACTTTCTATTGATCACTGATATTAATCGACTTTTAACTGTTTTATATCTGGACAGAAGACTTTTCGAGTCACTGTTTGAAAAACGTAACCGTTTGGTTGGCATGCATGAAGTCAGCAACGAGATCGGTGAAGACAAATTGGAATACCTGCTGAATGCAGAGATACTTTCCCATACCGATGATAGTATTGAACTGGATGAACGTCTTCTGAGTTTTTTTGAAGAGTTTTTAGAGACCAATGAGGATGTCGAGATAGGTGATGTTGATGAGTTGCTCATCAATCTGCGTTACAACATAGAACTCTATCAAAATGAAAAAGAGTATGAACATTCACGGGAACGCTACCTTGCCAAGATCAGACGTATCCTTAAGAAGATCCCCAGTATGATCTTGAAGAACCTCTCTTTATTGCAACTGCATATCGGACTGACCTATAAAACCCAGAGTTCCCATAAGAACAAGGTCTTGGAACTTCAACATTATAAAGCGAAGTTGGAGAAACTGATGAACATTGAGCAGAAGGTGCAAAAGGCACTCTTGAGTGAAGCCGGGTTTTTCAATATGATCTCTTCCCATGAGACGGTTTTGCTCTCTCTGCGACTGAAAGTGCGTCTTAGAGAGTTACGTATCTCTTTGATTGAATTGCAAAAACAGGTGATCGAATATATCAATAAGACCTTGCACAAACAGCATTTCTTTGAACAAATCATCAAGTTAAAGGAGATGAAAGCTGCTCTTGAGATCAAAGAGAAGACGAATATCATCTCACTTCTACAGATGGAAACGACACCGCTGTTCATGTCTAAGCCGATGCGTTTTTCTACCTTCTTGGATACGGAGGAGGTATATGAGTTTGGATTTGAACAGATGGTCCATAAACTCAAGCATACCATACCTGTACAAAAGCTTTCATCCCATAAAGCGCAAGCCCTGGATGAGAGCTTCTTTCATGAGGAAGAGTCTCAGGAATATATGATCGATATAGATGCCTTGCACCACGAGTTCTTGGACTCGGGTACGGATCTGTTCTCTTTTATCGATAAGAGGGATTATGATAAGGAACAGACTCTGGAGCAGAAAATAACACTGTATTGTCAACTTGCACTGATGTATGAGAATGAGTATGAATTTAGTGAAAACAGAATGAGAACACAAGAGTATGAATATCTGGAGATACGAGCAAAGGAGCTAAGTAATGAACCTGCCTAAACACTCTAAGGAGATCTTTGAGATCCTTAGCCGTGGAAACTTTTTATGTGAGAACAGTCCGATCCGGGCGGAAAGAGACCTCTACAATAGTTGTGAGAAGGAGTTTGGTGCACATTATGACTTTTTTGAACATATCGGCTTTTATCTGATACGTGAAGACGGATATTTCTATTTTGCCAAAGAACTGCCTGCCTCAGGTGTCGAGGATAAGCTTAACATGATCCTTGATTATATTGATCTTGTGGAGTTGATGCTACAGTTTTCAGCGACCTTCGGTGTCGGTTTCAGGACTACGGTACGTGAGCTATCGGATGCGGTACAATCAAATGTTGTCCTAAAAGACCGATTGGATAGATTAAAGAATATCGCCAAACCCCAAACGCTTCATGCGCAGTGTGCAAAGGTGTTTGAAAAGTTTAAAAAAGGTGGGTTTATGGCCCTTGAGGATGAGCATGAAGAGCGTTATATCGTTCTTAACTCCTATCACTACATCGAAACATTCTTAAATGCGATAAAGGTCAACTCTGATGAATCAGCTTAAAGAAGTCACATTTATAAATTCGGCAACCCTGCCTTTTGCGCAGATCGATGTCGGGGAGAACACACTCTTCAGCGGAGGAAATGGAGCAGGAAAGACGACGATATTGCGTTCGATCTTGTACTTTTACGGGGCACAGCGTTCTGAACATTTGGGTATCTCCAGAAAGAAAAAACGTTTTGAAGAGTATTATTTCGCCTCAATCAACTCTTATCTTGTGTATAAATTTGAAAACGAAGATGCTGATGTATATGCCATTATGTACAAGGCGGGTGGACTTCGGGTGAAGTACCGTTTTGCCATTGAACAGGAAAAAGAGGATATTAAAACTCTCTTTTTTGATGGAAATGTCGCTCTGGAACCCAAGGCATTGTGGACACGGCTTCTTGAAAAGGGATTTGAATTAAGTCCTGTTCTGAATACACCCAAGGAGTACAAATCTGTTCTCTACGGGCAGGATAGAAAACTGGCCCATTTTAGTTTCTTTAGAGCCAATAGTGAATATGAACAGATCTCTAAAACACTTTCAAATGTATTCATCAATTCCAAGTTGGATTCGGGATCGATTAAGAAGTCCCTTGTATCCAGTATCAGCGGATTCGCGCCGATCGAGCTTAATCAGATGCGTCGCAATCTCGGAGATTTTAGAACCAAGTATGACGATATCAGTTCCTTTGAGAAAAACAGTGCCTTTATTCATGAAGCTGTCTCGAGTCTGGGGCTATATGAACAACAAGATCAGGAGCTTCAAGATAATGCAAAGGCATTGGGAGCCAATGCGAAAGTAGCCGAATCAGGTCTGGAATCCTACACGTCACAAAGTCTTGTTCTAAAAGAGGAACTTCAAGCCCTGAAGGAATCCTTCGAATCAAAGCAGACACAATATCAAGAGGAACATGACGCAGCTCTTAAAGAGCAGGGTGCATTGGAAAAAGAGATTGAGCAATCGCTTAAAAAAGAAGCGGAGTATGAAAAAGCAAATATCAAAGCAAAGCTGCAGCAATGGCATAAAAAGCCTTTGCTGGAAGATGAAATACTCGCTTTGAAAGCCCAGCTTGCGAAACTTCTGGATTCACAAGGTTCACTCAGCGAGCGTTTTAGTGCGATGAAAGAACAGGAGTTACGAAGCTTTCAGGATAAAGAGCAGAAGTTAAAGAGCGAGATCACTGAAATCGATCAGCATTATACGCATAAGCGAGCAGAACTGATTGAACAGGAACAATCGGAGTATGCTGCATATGAAGTAAACAAGCAAGAACGTTCAAAACATCTGCAAGAACAGCTTAATAGAGCAAAAGAGGAAGCACTCAGTGCACAGACCCAGGAATCCATCGTTCAGAACAGAAGTTTTGACAAGGAGAAGATCGATAAGGCAAAAGTCGAGTTGCATAGGGCAGAGCGTGCCTTTGACGAAGAGAAGGCTGCACTGCAGCTTGCTCAGTCCCAGGGGAAGATGATAGCAGAACAGGTCTATTCGGCAGAACAGACCAAAAGTTTTAATCTTCAAAACTTGAATCACGAATTTGAGAAGCAGACGCAACATCTCAATGCGCAGATCGATGAACTCAAAAAACGTCAGAACCTGGATGCTGCTTCCTTGTTAGGGTTCATGCATGAAGAGGGGTTTGAAAATACAGCACTTCTTTCGGCATTGCTGAAAGACGAGGTCTTGTACAGAGAAGACCTTCACCCTATTATTGAAGGGAAAAACGACACACTCTTGGGTCTGGCCATCGACAAGGAGAAGATCGATTGTTCTGCTTATGAAAAGGGTGCCCTGAACATCTCTTTGCAGGCCTGTGAAGAGCGTCTTAAAAAGATGCGTTCAGAACATAATTTACGTTTGGAAGAGCTTGAGAACGAGACGCGTAATAGTATTAATGCCCTCAGACGCGAACAGGGACGTATCAATACTCTGGTGGATGAACATTTACGTACACTTCCTAAGCTGGAGCAGGAGAGTCTGCGCTTGGCTGAGGAACTGCAGACACTCCAGAACCTTGCAGCCAAGAAGAAAGACCAGGAGTTGAGCTATGCCAGAGAGCAAAAGTCAGCCAAAGAATCGGCATTACAGATCGTACAAACCGAGTTTGACACAATGCTTCAGGGGCTTCAGGAGAGCTTTGAAGAGATAAAGGCTTCGATTCACATAAAACGCCAGACCCTGGATAGGGAACATCAGGAAGCATTGGCAGAGAAAGAGCATGCCAGATCAAGGATCGAAGATGAGTGTGATGCCAAACTTGAAAGCATTAAGGCTCAAGAGGATGAGGCTTTGCTGCAAGGTGGTGTGGATAAGAAACTGCTTAAGAAATATCAGGATGAGATCGATCAGAAAAACAAGGAACTCTCCTCGATTGAGGCCCTTGAAGAACTGATTTCCGAATACAGGATCGATCAAAAGCGTGTCTTTGATCATATAGATACAAAAAAAGAGGCATTGAAGCTACTCTGTGTCCGGATGGAAGAAAAAACGAAGACGTTTAATGCGTTAAAGGCAGATTTTATCACAGAAAGTGAGAGTCTTCAAGAGAGGCACAGCAGGTGTCTTTCCCAGCTCAGTGCTCAGCAAAAGGACCTTAAAGAATATCTCTCATTCAAAGAATCAAGACTCTATCAGGATGTGCATGAATGGATAGAGGGTTCAGACTTTGAGCCTAATGATGAAAGTCTTTCTGATATGATCAACCGACTGCGCGATCTTGGGTTTGAACATGCAAGTACGAAAGAGAAGCTGCGTAAGAAGCTCAATCGTGCCTTCTCGTCCATCAGTCTGCATAATATATTTAATCTGTATGCGCCCAGCTCAGACAGTGATAGCGATATCCTGGCTTCTGCCAATGCACTGAAGACCTTTGTATTGGAAAACAAGATAGATATCTATAAAGAAGAGGTGGCTAAAGAGTTTACCCTGACCTTGCGTCATCTCTCTTCTGAGATAAAAGAGCTACTCAAGGCTGAAGGAGATATCTCAAAAACAGTATCCCGTATCAATAAAACCCTACAGGATCTTCATGGTATCAAAGTGATACGAGGAATCGAACTGCGGTATAAAGAGTCAGACAATTTATTGCTGAACGTACTTAAGGCGATCGGTGAACTTGTGGATGAAAACCCTTATGGAAACGAGATCAATCTTTTCTCAGCAGAGATCAATGAACAGTTCAATCAAAAGGCATTGAAATATCTGGATGAACTCGCTTTGCACCTAAGTGAGGAAAAGGCAGATATGCTGACCCTGGATGAGAGTTTCGTACTCGAGTTTAGGGCAATTGAGAATGGCAATGATACGGGGTTCGTCCCATCCCTTGACGGTATAGGCTCAAACGGTACGGACGTGATGGTCAAGGCAATGGTGAACATCGCAATGTTGTCTTTGGCCCGCAAGCAGTCTTCCAAACAGGAAGCGTCCGTATATTTCCATTGTATCCTGGATGAGGTAGGAATCCTGTCTCCGGCGTATCTTAAGGAGCTTATTGCCTATGCCAATAATAAGAAGATCCGTTTTGTCAACGGTGCACCGGATGAGAAACTGGTGTCTACGTATAAACGTCTGTATATGCTTTCAACCAATGCCAAACATCAGACGATCGTGCGAAAGCTTCTATCCCAGTCATAAGGGTGTAGTTTTTTTAACAAGAGGGATTTCTAAACATATTATCGGCCAAGGAGAAGTCGTATCTTCTTTGCCAGTTCGTTTATATCGATCGGTTTTGCAAGATACTCATCCATACCGGCTTCAAGAAATCTCTCTTTGTCACCTTTTAATGCATTAGCGCTCAAGGCTATGATCGGAGTAGGCTGCATTCCGTTTTCTGCCTCATACATACGGATCAGTTTAGTGGCTTCGGTCCCATTCATTACCGGCATGTTCTCATCCATTAGCACCAGAGAAAAGGATCCGTTCTTATATTTGTCCACAGCTACCTGACCGTTCTCTGCTAGTTCATAACTGAGGTTAAGATCATCCAGTATAAGAGAGGCAAACAGTTGGTTTGTCTTATTGTCTTCTACGAGGAGTACGGGTTCACCGTTGAATGTGTCAATGACTGTATCATCCTGTGTCTCTTGTGCACTTTGATCGGCAATAGGGGCATCAATCTCCACAATAAAATGACTTCCTTTGCCCTCTTCACTCTCAAGAGTGATTGAGCCGTGGAGCATTCTTACCAGGTTATTGGTGATACTTAGTCCAAGTCCTGTTCCTCCGTAATGTTTGGTAGTTGAAGCATCTGATTGGGTAAAGGCCTCGAATATCAGGGATTGTTTATCTTTTGGTATACCGATACCACTGTCTTTGACAGAAATTTTCAATTTTTGTGTATCATAGTCATAAGCGATTTTCAATAAGATCGTTCCAAGCTCAGGGGTGAATTTGATGGAGTTGGAGAGCAGGTTGTTGATAATCTGTTTGATACGTAACTCATCGCTGCAGATATATTCAGGAAGCTGCGCAGAAAACTCGGGAATAAAGTTGATATGCTTGTCCTGCATGCGGGGAACATAGAGATCGACAATGTTCTGCAGGGTATTTGAAAGAGAGAAGTCTTCGAGTAGGATGTCAAGCTTACCGCTCTCGATCTTGCTTAGATCCAGAATATCATTGATAATACTCAGAAGTGTTTTACTTGATTCATTGATGACATTGAGATAGTGCCGTTTCTCTTTGTCGTCTTCATCTTTCAGGAGGATCTGTAAAAAACCGAGAATACCGTTCAGCGGTGTCCGAATCTCATGACTCATATTTGCCAAGAACTCTGATTTGGATTGATTTGCATGATAAAGTTTTTGACTCTCTTCAATCAGTGCATTGTTTTTCTGTTCTATATTTTTTGACATTTCTGAAAAGGAGTGGAACAGGGTGTAGATTTCATCCTTAATCCACGGAGTATAATGAAGCATATCGATATTATGATCACCTTGGGCGAGTTTGTCTGTTGTCTCGGAAAAGGTACTTAGGGGGCGGATGAATTTAATGATCAAAAAGATATAGAGTATCAACAGGAGTAAAGCGCCCCAGAGCAGGTTGATGAAAAAAGTCTGAAGGTTTTGCTCAGCCATAAAGTTCTTGTCCCGTTCAATCGAATACTCATAATAGAAGACATCAAAACGCTGCGGAAGGATCTCACCCTTCTGTTTAGGCAGCGCATAGCGTGTGAGGATCTGGAAGATGTTCTTTTGCGTATTGAAATGGACTTTTATGATATTCTTGGTAAGGACTTCTTGTTTGTACTTCTTTACAAAGGTCTCCCTGTCGGCAAGATGGATATTATAAAAACTTTCATAGAGTTTTGTATTATCTCTGTAGACACTGATATAATTGATATCAGCGATGAGATAATCCATGAGAATGTCATTAAGGTCGTGAGTATTATCGCTCAAACGCTGTATGACCTCAATATCATGACCTATTTTATAGGAGAGTTCCATGGCTTTCTCTTGAGATATCTTCATCAAAGACTTTGTCTGTAGATACCCTTCGATATGTTTTACAGCAAAGACAACGGCCAGGATAAGGATACAGAGTATCAGGGGAGTTGTGAACTTAAGGCTCTTATACCAAGGCATTCAATTCCCTATGAACTGATGAGGGTCAAGTTCTTTTTCAATCAGACCCTTGTTCTTCATCATACTCTGAAGTCTTTTAAAGGGCTCAATAAGGCCTTGTTCTTGGATCATCTTACGATTAAGCTCTTTAGTCCCCAGTTTAAGGCCATTTAGACTCTCTTTGAACTCTTCAGCCCCTATCCCTTCAAGATTGCCCATCATCGTGTACGCTTTTTGCGGGTGTTCTTGCATATACTCCAGGGCTTTATACCATCCTCTTTTGATGGCAGCTATTCCCTTAGGAACGTTTTTTAAGGTATCCGGTTTGGCCGCGAGGGCATCGACGATCTCATTTGGGATCATACTGGAATCAAAGATCACATGTCCTCCTTGTTTGAGTATAAGACTCCTAGACGGTTCAAAGGTGACAAACACATCAGCACGTCCCTCTGTATATGCTTTTGGCTGGTCAACAATCTCTATATTATGGATATCAATATCATCATGGGTTAACTTGGCATTGTCAAGGGTGCGCTGAAGCATATACTGACCAAGCACACTGGACTCGACAGCGACCTTTTTTCCTTTTATATCCTGTATGGAACTGATGGTTGGCTTGGCGACAACAGCATCACCGCCATGGGATATGTCCAAGACCAAAAAGATTTTAGAGATGCTGTTATTATCGGAAGAGTGTTTTAGTAACTCATCGGCTGTCAGGCCAACAACATCGACGGCACCGCTGTTATATGCCTGATATGCCTTTGGTGGTGAAGAAAAACGAAGGACTTTGACAGGGTAATCAAAAAACTTCAACTGGGCCGCGAGAAATAGAGGCTCATAACCTGGCCACTGACATATACCGACTTTAAGTGGTTTTTGAGGTGCTTTCTCACACCCAATAAACGTTGAAATTAATATCAAACCGAATATCAGTTTTAGAAATGATCTCATAATAAGCCTTAGTAGATTACAGGTCGTTTCAAAGAGTGTATATAAAAAACTCTGATAGTTGATTTAAAATTTTGAATTTGTAGTACGTTAGGGGGGATATTCAAGGCAGAAAGGATCAATAGATCCCTTGGGGTCTATTCGATATTAGTATAGACCGCTTGAACGTCCTCATCCTCTTCCAGCTTGTCCGTGATCTTTCGAATATCCTCCATCTGCTCATCGGTGACTGAAACCGGCGTGTTTGGTATATACTCCAGCGTGGCTTTGGTCAATTCGATATCCATCTCTTCAAGTTTGGCATTCATATTACCAAAGTCAGAATAATCAGCATGGGCGATACACTCATCCCCTTCTACTTCAAGTTCTTCCAAGCCGGCATCGATCAGCTCCATTTCGATCTCTTCAGGATCACCGCCTTCTGGCATTTTGAACTCAAAAATCGCTTTACGGGTAAACATGAAATCCAAGGCACCTTTGTTAAGCATCTCACCGGAGTTTTTGTTAATGAAGTTCTTTACGTTGGCAACGGTACGTGTATTGTTGTCTGTCAAACACTCGACAATAAACATGGATCCGTGTGGACCTTTACCCTCGAAATTGACCTCAAGCATATCTTTTGCATCTTTACCCGTGGCACGTTTGATGGCAGATTCGATATTGTCTTTGGGCATGTTCTCCGCTTTGGCATTTAAGATTGCAGTACGGAGTTTTGGATTCATATCCGGGTCGCCACCACCCTCTTTAGCTGCTTTTTCAATTGCTTTTGCCAGTTTAGGGAATACGCGTGACATATTTCCCCAGCGTTTCATCTTTGCTGCTTTGCGATATTCAAAGGCTCTACCCATAAAAACTATCCTCTTATATATGATTAATTGGGCGTATTATAGCTTTTTAAGTATATTAGATAAATAAATTTACCAAACTCAGAGTATATATTGGATAAAATTCCACTATTATATTACCTAGGGATACTCGATGGCAAAAATCTCTTTTGATAAAACTCTGTATGTACTTGCCCCATTGGCCGGATATACTGATCTTCCTTTCCGTTCTGTTGTAAAAAAGTTTGGTGCGGATCTCACTGTCTCGGAAATGGTCAGCTCCAATGCACTGATCCATCACTCTGAAAAATCTCAAAAGATGCTTGAAAAGAATACAATTGAAGACCCCTATTCAGTTCAAATCGCAGGTGGAGATGTTGACGTGGTGAGGGGAGCTGTAGAGTACATCAATACCCAAGAGGGAATAGACGCGATCGATTTTAACTGTGGCTGTCCCGTACCAAAGGTTGTGGGAGGAGGTTCGGGCTCCTCTTTGTTGCGTGATCTGGATCAGATGGGACGATTGATCGAGACGATCAAGAAGACCTCTGAAAAAGAGTTTACCAGTGTAAAAGTCCGCTTGGGATTTGCCGAGAAAAATCATGTCGAGATTGCCAAGGTCGTACAAGATGCGGGAGCGGATTTTATCGCGGTACATGGACGGACCAGAGCCGGAAAGTTCAAAGCAGAAGTGGATTATGATGCGATTGCCGAGGTCAAAGAGGCACTCTCCATCCCCGTGATCGCCAATGGGGATATTACGGACTATGAGAAGGCACAATGGGTCTTGGAGCATACTAAGGCGGATGGATTGATGATTGGTCGAGGTGCCATAGGCCAACCATGGATCTTTCATCAACTTAAGACCGGCGAGCAGAAGGTTGCGATATCCCTGAAAAAAGAGATCGTACTGGAACATTATGACAAGATGATCGAGTTTTACGGTGCCCATGGGGTGCCGATGTTTCGAAAACATATCCATACATACTGCAAGGGTCTTATCGGTGCATCTGCATTGAGAAATCAGGTGAATTCAATTAATGATATTGACGAGTTTAGAAAGGTGCTTGAAGAGTTTTATAATACGACGAGAGAGGCTTAATCCCGTTTCTCCGTCAGTACTTTTTTAAGCATAGAGAGTGCGTCTTTAGATCCGTTTTCATGCCATGCCTTGGCTGAAATCCCTCCTGCAGCCTGGTAATGATACATCGATGGATCACGTTGTCCTTCCAGTATGCTTTGTGTGACTGCCGTGACATTCTCTTTGCCGACTTGTTCACGCATATGCGTAGTGAAAATACGGCGTTGGTCGCTATCATTGAATTTCTCAAGTTGGCAAAAATAGTCGATCATACCATACAGGAACATGTAATAGATCTGGAGCTTTTTTGGGTCATGCTTGATTTTAGCCAGGTTGACCTGTTGAAGCAGGGCCTCATGATAGTCAGAAATAAATTTATAGGTGATATCGAACATTTGTGATTTGTACTTGAGCTCTTTTTGCGGGGCCTTCTCTTTTTTCTTCTTTTTAGGTTTGTCCGTCTTCTTCATAAAAAAGGCGGAAAGTGAAAAGATAAGGACGACAAGGGCAATCAGGATATACAAAAGAGGAGAACCTTCTTCCATCTTCGGTTCCTTCTTGTCTACTTTTACAGCAGTAACTGCTGGAACTGGGTCCGGTTTGATCTCGGGTATGACAGGTGTAGGGTTCGTCTCTTTTTCCGGGTCGGGCTCGGAAGCAGGAGTGCTTTCTTGGGTTTTTTCCGTGGAAGGCTTTTCCTGCTGTGCTTTCTCATAACGCTCGTTCATCTGTTTGAAATAGAGGGTTGCCTCTTTGTTCCCGTGTTTTGAAGCACGACGAAGCCACTTATAGGCATTCATCTTCGCACGTTCGACACCAATACCTTTCATGTACATCATACCAACATTATATTCGGCACGGTTGTCGCCTTTATTGGCTGCTTTGAGGTAAAGTTCAAAAGCGTGTTTATATTCTTTTTTCTGAGCTGCTTCATAGGCAAGGTTATGAAACTCATAGTGCATGAAGGAGGTCTCTTCGTTTGCTTTCAGTAAGAAAGAGAGGGGTGACTCCGTGTCGGCATGAAGAGTATGGATGTTTAACAGGAGTAACAGCATAAAAAGTGTTGTTTTGATGTTCATCGTTTTTTCCCTAAATAGTGCTGGATTATTATACAAAAATTGAGATATGTTTTCAATTTCAGATATTCGTCAGATCAGGAGGCGTAAGATGATCTTGAACATATTGATCAAATTTACCTGATTTGGCTAGCTTGAGTGCATAGGTTTTGACACCATCTCTATCTTCCTGATATTGCATCAGTGGAACGCCCATTCCGCAGCTGGATTCGAGTGCATAGATGTCAAAACGGAATATCTGGCGTATGCCGGACATATCAACATCGAAATGGGTGATTAACTCACGAAATAAAGGGGTGTCTCTATGGATCACTTTGCCCTTGCAAAAACAACGGAGTATTTTAGGAGTACCCTCGAAGGCGTTAAACATGAGTGTGATCTCCCCATCCTGTGAGATATCCCTCGCAGTACGGTTCCCACTTCCCAGGTAATCGATCATAAAAAGGGTCTTCTCATCTTGAATATAGAGGGAATCATAACCTCGCGGTGAGAGGTTTACTTCATGATTGGAAGCAGATGCGATAAAGAAAAGCTTCTGTTCCCGAATAAAGGTCATATCTGTTGAAGTAAGGCTTTTATACTGTTTGCCCATGTTCAGATCCTTGAAGATAAGAGTGCGTTCGTCTTATTATAGGGAATAAATGTAAACGTAATGTAAAGGTGATCCATCCATGATACAGTTTACACAAGCTCATGGATCTGTGCCGAAGCCTTCTCTTTATAGGATTGTAATGGTTCGACATTAGCCGGATCAAGCTGCAGATAAGAATCAAGTTCTGTCTTGTTTGCATGGAGTATCTGATCAAACTCGCTCTCATTGGTTACGGGTTTTCCTTCGATATACTTATCAAGCAGTACATTCGTATTTCCAAGGAGCACCAGATAACTTTGCCCCTCATAATCAAGCATGGCTACACGATTTTTTGGGTCCAAAGGTTTTTGAAAGCGTACCGTAATCCCCTCTTTTTTTGGAGCGGATTTAAAGAGCCAGGGCTGTTTCCCTTTTGCCTGTGCAGAACCCATTCGCTTTTTCAACCATAACATCAAGATGATTCCCAAAAGTAAGATGGCGATCACGACATAATAAGCGTTATTGAACTCTCCGCTTGCACGGGTAGGCAGGTTTGACAAGGTTGAGAGGGTGGGGGAAGATGAATCGGCTGCTTTTTTCGAAGAAACAGCAGAGGCTTTGACGAAACGCAGTCTCAGGCCATAGGAATCACTTGTTTTGGAAGCATTCATCTGTACATCGCTAGCCGTTTGCAAAATGATCTCTGTATGGGAGTTGATCGGTGTAAGGGTCATCTTGTGCAGATAGGAGGTGTTGATGTTTTTGATCTTGGGTGCTTCGATGGAAGCGCCTTCAAGCTTTAATATAGTCTGATTGTTTTTTTTGACTTGGGAGAGTCTTCCTTCAAAGGGAGTGTCAAAGGTTAACATCACGTCAACACGGTTAGAGCGTTCATACACATTGTAGGACAAGATCTTTGAAGCAAAAAGCACATATGGAAGAAACAACAGGAGTAAAAGTCTCATAGGCGCTCTTTTGATAGATAATAGATAACGGAACTTGAATCCAGAACTTCATTGATACGTATGGCAAGGTTCTTCTCATATACCATGACTTCACCTTTACCGATGATCCGATTGTTTACATAGGCCTCGACGCTTTCACCTGCCGGTTTCGAAAGGTCAATAACCGAGCCTTTTTGCAGGGCAAGTATCTCTTTGATGCTTAGGCTGGTCTGTCCCAGGTCGGCTATGAATTCAACTTCCATATCAAGAAGCCCTTCATAATCCATCCATGCGAGTTCCTCAAGTTCTTCAGCATTAAGTTCAATGGTGTCCACACTCTCTTTTGCAACTTGTTCATGAACGGCGTTTGTATCGTCTTCTGGCATTGAATCTTCTGTCCTTATTCTTTAATCCCGATAACAAGAGACTCTCTGTCTGTTTTGAGAATTGAGAGTTCACTACAAGAACATGAGTTGAATTCTTCAATGGTCTCAAACTTAGGTGTTGTTATCATAAAATGTTCTTTATCAGCATTTTCAGCCAAAACTTTAGCACTGCCGACGATCATATTGGTCGACTCTAGGGCCATATCCTTCATTGTCTCTTCATCTGCATCATCTTCCATGAGATAGACAGAGACAATCTCTTTAATCAGGGTTTCATTAAAGCCAAGATAGACGGTCTTGATATCTCCATTATCCATCTTTACATCAATTGAAGCAATTACTGTTCTCAATTGAGAAAGTGCATCAGCTCTGTGGGTCTTCAATTCTATTTGATTATGTAAAAAGTTTTCAGCCGCATCTATGATAAGTGAAAGCATATGATATCCCTGATTGTGAATTGTTCACAAGTGTTTTATACTTTATTATAGGAAAAATGCATTAATCGTAGTTGAATAGGAATGCATTAGTGCCTCGGCACGTATTAATTGATAATGGTGGTTACATACTTTTTTTGATTTTTTCTATAGCCTGGGAAAGCTTTTTGTCAGTTTTACCCATCTCTTCAAGACGTTTTTTCAATTTGGAAGGCTGAGAGAAGGGGGATGGTTTATATCCTACTTCGTGGAAGACTTCTTCACGGTACGTACGTTTTAAAGTGGCATTTTCATGGAGTTTGGCCAACTCTTCATACTTTTGGATCACAGCATGGTAAAAAAGCAGGTCTTCGGAGAGTTTGATTTCTCTGTCAAGATCACTTTTGTGCTTGATGAACCTATTGGCATAAAGATACGCAAGGCTCAGTGCAATGACAGGCGTAAAAATCAATCCGCCAGTCTGTATGAGTTGATTCAGTGTACTTGTGTCCATAGCCGTTCCTGCGATAAATTCAATAGGATTATTCCGCTAATAGACTTAAATATCACTAATATTTGACATGATCTTTAAATCGACGGATGTAACTTGTAAAGTTTATGCCTTCCTCAATGAAATTTGAGTACAATCCGATTTAAAAAATAGGCAAATATTATAGAAATCATAAATATTATTGAGTTGATCGTTCTAGGTACAGGTGTAGGCGTATTATCAGGCTTTTTTGGCATTGGGGGCGGGACGATATTGGTACCAGTTCTGTTGTTTATGGGATATGAGATTAAAACGGCTATCGGTATTTCTATTGTACAGATGGTGTTTAGCTCGGTTTATGGGTCCTTTTTAAATTTGAAAAAAGGTACTTTGGAGTTTAAAACGGTCTTGGCCATCGGTATAGGCGGATTTGCCGGGGCATTGCTGAGTGGTTGGGTCGTATCAAGGGTCTCTTCCGCGCTCTTGGAGTATGTTTTCATCTCTTTTATATGTATTGCATTGGCCCGCATGGCCTATACACCGGCACACTATACTCAGAGTCGGGAAGCCCACCCTTTGATACTTTTTTTGATCGGTGCTCTTCTTGGCGTCTTTGCCATCTCTATCGGGGTGGGCGGTTCAATCCTTCTGGTACCTATCCTTGTCGGGTTTTTACATTTTGAAGTCAAAAAAGCGATTTCGGCCGGACTTTTCTTTGTAATATTCTCTTCTGTGTCCGGCTTGATCAGCTTCTCCCTTGTGGGGCAGATCGAATATCTTGACGGGATGATCATTGGAGTAGCTTCACTTGTAGGTGTATATGCAGGTGTTCATCTCAATCATATGACATCCACGAGGATCCAAAAACGGCTCTTGTTGAGCTTTTATATGCTTGTATTATCTTATCTATTGTTTAGGACTTTTTCATGATTAAAATTACCGGTGCACGTGAAAACAATTTAAAAAACATTTCCCTCGAGATCCCTAAGAACAAACTGGTCGTCTGTACGGGTTTGAGCGGTAGCGGTAAGTCTACCTTGGCCTTTGATACACTGTATGCAGAAGGACAGCGTCGCTATATTGAATCTCTTTCCTCTTATGCACGGCAGTTTTTGGATAAGATCGGTAAGCCTGAAGTGGATAAGATCGAGGGACTTACACCTGCGATCGCTATTGATCAAAAGACGACTTCAAAGAACCCCCGTTCTACGGTAGGGACGATTACAGAGATTTATGATTACCTACGTCTTTTATTCGCCCGTGTGGGTGAACAGCATTGTCATATCTGTTCCAAGCCTATTTCTCAAATGAATGCTTCAGATATCATCGAACAGGTCGCAAAACTTCCAATCGGTGCCAAAGTCATTATTCTTGCCCCTTTGATCCGAGAAAAAAAAGGGACCTTTAGTGATCTTTTGGCCTCTTTGACGGCTAAGGGGTATGTACGTGCGATGGTCGACGGAGTTATGGTACGTCTGGATGAGGAGATCGAACTTTCCAAGACGAAAAAACATACCATCAAAGTTGTGATCGATCGTATTGTGATCAAAGAGGATAACACAGAACGTATTGCCCAGGATGTCGAAAAGGCATTGAAAGAGTCTTATGGCGAGCTGGAGATTGAGATCCTGAACCATGAGGAGCTGGGCCTTTGTGAAAAAATGATTCATTACAGTGAACATCTCGCTTGTCATGACTGTAAGGTGAGTTTTGAACCCCTTGAGCCTCTGTCCTTCTCTTTTAACTCACCAAAGGGTGCCTGTACAGAGTGCGATGGATTGGGTATACGGTACGCTTTGGACACGGATAAGATCATCGATCCCGATTTGAGTATAGAAAAGGGCGCTGTCAAGATTGTATACGGCTTTAACAAAGGGTATTACTTTACTTTTTTAAAAGGTTTTTGTGAACATGAGAACATAGCGATTGATGTACCGTTTTCTGAGTTGGAGGATCATCAAAAGAAAGCGATCTTGCATGGAAGTATCGATGAGATACCATTTGAATGGAAAGGCCATCCTATCAAACGTGTATGGCCAGGCATCACAAAGATCGCTTATGATATGTTCAAAGACGAGAAAGAACTGCAAGATTATATGAGTGAAAAGACCTGTTCAAAGTGTGACGGAAATCGTCTGCGGAAGGAATCTCTTGCTGTTGATGTGGCGGGTAAGAAGATTTTTGACTTGATCAGGATGCCCATAGAAGATGCTTACAGCTTTTTCGCAGAGGAAAAGAACTTCTCGCACTTTTCCGATCAGACGATGATGATCGGAGAACCGATATTGAACGAGGTGCGTGAACGTCTCTTCTTTTTATATGATGTAGGGCTTGGATATCTTTCACTCTCAAGGGATGCCCGTTCTATTTCCGGTGGTGAAGCACAGCGTATACGGATCGCTTCCCAGATTGGTTCGGGGCTGACCGGTGTTATGTATGTCCTGGATGAACCGAGTATCGGACTGCATGAAAGGGATACACTTAAATTGATCCGCACACTTCGTTCACTTCAGGAAAAAGGCAACACCGTTATTGTGGTTGAGCATGATAAAGAGACCATCGAAAATGCAGATTATATCGTTGATATCGGTCCTGGTGCAGGAAAATATGGAGGAGAAGTCGTCTTCTCAGGGACCAGGTCCCAGATGAAAAAAGCGAAGACATTGACGGCAGATTATCTATATGGCCGAAAGATGATCGAATACTTTTACAGACGTCCGCAGGAAGAGTGGATCGAGATCAAGAATGTTGTCATCAACAATATCAGTGATCTTTCTGTGAAGATACCATTGCAGAACCTTGTCTGTGTCTCCGGGGTAAGTGGGAGTGGAAAGTCTTCTTTAATCCTTCAGACGCTGCTGCCGGTAGCACGTGAGTTGTTGAATCATGCCCGTAAGGTCAAAAAGATCAAAGGGGTGGAGATCGACGGACTTGAACAGCTGGATAAGGTCATTTATCTGGATCAAAGTCCGATTGGACGTACACCCCGTTCCAATCCTGCTACCTATACGGGCTTGATGGATGAGATCCGAAACCTTTTCGCCAAGACAAAAGAGGCGCAAATCCGTGGATATACATCATCGAGGTTCTCTTTTAATGTCAAAGGCGGACGTTGTGAGAAGTGTCAGGGTGAGGGTGAAATAAAGATCGAGATGCACTTTCTTCCGGATATTATGGTCAAGTGTGATTCATGCCATGGACAACGCTATAATCCACAGTCTTTGGAGATACTCTATAAAGGAAAATCTATCTCAGACGTGTTAAATATGTCTGTGAGCGAGGCTTTGGAATTCTTTGCTCCGGTGCCTAAGATCAAAATGAAATTGCAAACACTCAGTGATGTGGGTCTGGGCTATATATCCCTGGGTCAAAATGCGGTGACCCTTTCAGGGGGTGAAGCACAGCGTATCAAGCTTTCAAAGGAATTAAGCCGTAAAGATACAGGAAAGACACTGTATATTCTGGATGAACCGACGACAGGCTTGCATTTTGATGATGTGAACCGTCTAACGGATGTACTTCACCATTTTGTGGAATTAGGTAACTCGGTCCTAGTGATTGAACATAATCTTGATATGATAAAAAATGCTGATTATATAATTGATATGGGGCCTGAAGGGGGTGTTAAAGGTGGACGTGTTGTGGCTATCGGGACACCTGAAGAATTGGCTGAAAATCATGAAAAAACAGGCTCGTATACCGGTGAATTTTTGAAAAAAGAGTTGGCTTTACATAAATCATAAAGAAGTAGTGGTACAATAACTGCAATGAAAATAAAAATTATTAGTTAATAGGTGAACTATACAATGAAATCGTCCCTTGTCGAAAGTATTAAATCGCTTCCTGCACTCCCTAAGACTATTGTCGAGATGCAGCAGGTTTGTGCAGATCCGGATGCTGCAATCAATGATCTTGTAGGTGTTGTCGAAAAAGACCCTATGATCGTTGCCAATCTTCTAAAGGCAGCAAATTCCCCACTCTATTGTTTTGGTAAAGAGATCAAGAGTGTTGCACAGGCTGTTTCGTTATTTGGTATGAGTATGACACGTTCTATCGCTATAGGAAACTCGGTAAGAAAGCTTTTGAACGTGGATATGGAGCCCTACGGTATCAGTTCGGAAAAGTTTGCAGACGTCTCAAACCAGCAGGCAGTCTTAATGCATAACTGGTATTCAAAAATCGATAGGAAAAAGATGGAGAATCTTTTTCTGGCCACTTTTCTTCAAGAGACAGGAAAGATTATCATCGCTTCGGATATTATCAAAGAAGATCTGCTGTATAACTTCAAATCGGAGATTGAAACTACGAATAATATCCCTCAGGTTGAGTTTTCATACGTAGAAGAGACGACAGCTACCGTGACAGCTGCGATCTTTGAACATTGGAAGTTCGATGAGACCTTTGTGGACATGATCCGTTTTTCAGATACCTATCAAAAGGCTCCGGAAGAGATCAAGGAGTATGCGACTGCACTGAACATCGTCAAGACAATCGTGCCGGTGAATGCGCCGTTCTCAGACCAGTCGATCACTTTTGGCCTGAGAAAGGCACATGATGCAGGATATGATCATGAGATGCTTGAAGACATCGTTGATAATGTCATGGATCAACTGGGTATCGTCGCAGACTATTAAACCTCCCCAGCCCTTTGGGCGATCAACTATAGATATAATCCACCCCGACTTTTTTACAGTATGAACTTACCATGGCCCTTTCCATGTCGGCATTGGTGTTGTATTCAAATCCAAAGCATTTTTTCCATAAGGAATGATCTTCCATACAGAGGTAAAAAAAGACCTTGTCATGCCAAGGTGCAAAGCTTGTATAGGCATGTTTAAACATCTCCTCTTTAATGTCAAGGGGGTAGGAAGCTTTTCCGGCGGCATCGTCAAAGGGCATCTGCAATATTTTGGATTTGAAGTTTCGCTCCCGTAATTTTTGGATGACAGGTTTGATAAAGGTAAGGGTGCCCATAGAGACAAGGGCGACTTCCTCGGGTCTGAAGCTTGCGATCAAGGTGTCATAGACCTCTTTGTACTCGTTTAAATAGTTTTCATACTCGACGATGGGATGAAAATGAAAACCGACGACAACACCCTTGTCTGCCAAGGCGCGGGCAGCACCGATGCGTTTGTCCAAACTGGCTGCGAGGTGCTCTTCGTTCTTTATGATGGTCGGGGTGTTAAGGGACCAGGTACAAATAATATTCCTTGGTACCTCGTTTTCGAGAAAATATTTGATATTGTCCGATTTTGTCTTGAATTCCAAGATGACGTTTTGATTTGCCTTTGCAAATGCAAAAAGTGCATCCAATACCCCCTCTTTGTTCCCCCACATCAATGAGTCAGAAGACTGTCCTGTACCGATGTGGTAACTCTTGTTTGGGTCGAGTTGAAGATTTAGGAGTTTTTCTTTGAAGCCCGAATCGAAGGTGATCTTGTCCTGCTTGTAAAAGGATTGTATCGTACAGTAGGAACAGTCGAACCCGCAGCTTTCGACGGCATCGAGTGTCATAAGATTACAGCACCGTGTCTGTTCAGAAGCGACAGGACACATTCCTAGTCCAAAGCCCTCTTTTTCCTGTGTGTGAAAGGTGAACTTTTGTTCAGATCGCAAGATCGAAGGATCAAAACCGTTATAGGATTTTGGTCTGTTTTTAATTTCATCATAGGCTTTTGTAAGGCGTTGCAAGATCACCTTTGAATGCATATGTTCCGGCCATAACTGGCTAAGGTCTTTTTCTCCCCACATCTGTAGGTCATTCGCCATTTCGATTATGCGTCTGAGTTGTTGAAAAGAGAGCTTGTGTTCATACGCCTTTGTTCTGATAAAAGTCTGCTGGTCAGATGAGAGTTTGTGATAATACGTAGATTGTATGGAAGCGTTGAATTTATCATCATAAGTGTTCATGTCTGGAATTATAGCGAGTTTAAAAGAGGTCGTATATCTTGATATTCAAGCGAAAGGCGATCATATCCGAATTAGTGAAGAAATCAAGTTTGAAGTATTTGTGTTTGTAGTACAATAGGGGCAGGACAAAAGCACTTCCGTCTGTTTTTCCCGGGGTACATTCTACAGAGTTAAGCAGACCGTCAAAGCAGTACCCTTGCTGATATCCGCCCATGAGTTGCAGACCAAGGGCATCGTTGAAATGCAACAAGTATCCCAAAGCATACACGTCGGTATCTCTGTATCGGGAATTGACAAAATGGTTATAGGTAAGGGAAAATTGATCATCATAGATATATTCCAGTCCATAGGCCTTGTGGCGATCATTGAACTCTTCCTTTGTATGACTGTTCCGGGTAAAATGAAAGGACTGTAGATAGCTTGTCAGATAGAGCTCGTGCTCATTCGGGTGCGGTTCATCGGCAAGACTCGGTATGAACAGTACAAAAGAAAATAATAGTAGCCATCTCATACTTCAGATTATAGCCTAATAGAGTTTTCTTGCAATATCCATTTGCGTGAGGTAAAGTCTAAGGTCAAATTCGAGTTGATGATAGGCCGGTTCCATATGTTCACAAAGTTTATAGAAGGCCTTGTTATGATCTTTTTCCTTGAAATGAGCCAGTTCATGTACAACGATCATACGTAAAAACTCTTCAGGGACGCTCTTGAACATCGAAGCAATCCGTATCTCATTCTTTGCCTTGAGTTTTCCGCCTTGTACCCTTGAGACAAAACGATGGGTTCCCAGAGCATTATGGATCACATTGATCTTTCCGTCATACAAAGCTTTACTCAGGGGAGGAGACTTCTTCATATGGCTGTTCTTATATTCCAGGATGTAGTTAAAAAGTGCTTTGTCCGTCTTGACGTCATGGGCCTGCGGGTATTTGTGCAGAAGATAAGATTCCAGTTTCCCGTGTCCGATGAGTGTACGCACGTGAGTCTGTGTCTGTGCTGAGTAGTGGGAAAGATATTTAAGTGTGTCCATGATATGAAATTGTAACGGTTTAATCCATTCAGGTTCATTAAGAAGTGAATTGAGTACGTAACATCTGGGCAGAAAGTTGTTTGCTTTGAGGTGACTTCATCAAACTTTTTGTCTTTGCAAACTATACTAGGAGAATTTTATTTTAGGAACTTCTTTTGGCCAAGACTATTACTATCATCGACACTTTTGGATTTCTTTTTCGTAGTTTTTACGCACTTCCACCTTTGAAAAATGCAGAGGGATTTCCCACCGGTTTATTGACGGGATTTACCAACTTCATCGCCAGTGTGGAAAAGGATCATAATACAGACCTGATCGTCTTCGCTCTCGATACGAAGGGGCCTACGTTCAGAAATGAGATCGACCCTGAATACAAGGCAAACAGACAAGCCCCTCCCGAAGAGCTTGTCATGCAGCTTCCCATCGCAATAGAGTGGGTCGAAAAGATGGGGTTTGCCACTATCTCCAAGTCCGGATATGAAGCAGATGACATGATCGCTTCCGTCACAAAACTAGCGACAAAGGAAGGGATGAATGTACGGATCGTCTCCCATGATAAAGACTTGTATCAGATGATAGATGACGGGAAAGTGGTCGTAGTTGATGCAATCAAACGTAAAAGTGTCGATGAAGCAGCCTGTATTGAGAAATACGGTATCCGACCTGATCAGTTTACGGATTACCAATCCCTTCTGGGAGACAGCGCAGACAATGTTCCCGGTGTCAAAGGTGTGGGGAAAGTGACCGCACAAAAGTTACTGGCACAGTTTGACACCTTACAGGGTATCTATGATAACATCGATGAGGTCAAGCCTGCGGGAGTACAGAAGAAACTTCGTGATTTTGAAGCCGATGCTTGGCGTTCTCAAAAACTTGTGACACTGGTAGATGATGTTTTTGAATCCCTTGATCTGCATGACTTCATCCTTCCTGAAACGAATCCGTTTTTGGGCATAGTGGACGACCTTCACAAGTATGAGCTGAATGGGATCTTGCGACAATTAAAGGCAAAGGGGATGATTTCAGACATTCAGCCGAGCACAAATGTAAGTAAGAAGAGTGAAACGCCCCAACATAGTTTTGAATATGTGCTTCTTGACACTGAGGCCAAGTTGTTTGATACCATCAATAAGATTCCAAAAGAGAGTGTTGTCGCAGTCGATACGGAAACGACAGGGTTGGATGCAAGCAAGGATACCTTGGTAGGATTCAGTTTCTCGTTTGAGCAAGAGAGAGGATACTATGTGCCGCTTGCACATACCTATCTGGGGGTAGGTGATCAGATCAATAAAGAGATCGGGGTCAGAGCATTACGAGCGCTTCTGGAGTTCAAGGTGATAGGGCACAATTTAAAGTTCGACCTGAAGTTTATCTGTCCTTATCTTGGTATCAAGTCCTATCGACCGTATGCGGATACGATGCTTCTGGCCTGGCTTGTAAATTCCGAGAAGCCGGTAGGACTGGATAAGCTTTCTGAACTCTATTTCAAACATAAAATGATCTCTTATAAAGATACGGTAAAAAAAGGAGAGAACTTCTCTTCAGTGAACCTGGAAGATGCAGCCAATTATGCAGCAGAAGATGCCCTGATTACCTTCAAACTTTATTCGAAGCTTGAAGAACAATTGAAACTTCAGGGTGCAGAACACCTTATCAAAGAGGCAGAGGAAGTAGAATATCCTTTTATTCAGACGCTTATCGAGATGGAAGATGAAGGGATAAAGGTCGACACCGATTTCCTTGAAAGCTTCAAGGAAGAGACAGAAGTTCTTTTGGGAGAGCTTCGCCAAAGGATATATGCCCTTGCAGGAGGAGAGTTTAATATTAACTCCACCAAACAGTTGGGAGTAGTACTGTTTGAAACCTTGGGTCTGCCTGTAGGTAAAAAGACCAAGACAGGGTATTCGACGGATGAAAAAGTGCTGAACAGTCTGTATGACAAACATGAGATCATCCCTGCACTTTTGGAATATCGAGAAGTGTTTAAGCTCTATTCTACCTATATAGATCCCCTGTTATCGCTGGGTCTTGAGCATGAGGATAGACGTATCCACACCTCTTTCTTACAAACCGGAACGGCTACGGGACGTTTGAGTTCCAAAAACCCCAACCTTCAAAACATCCCTGTACGTTCACCGATGGGTGCGAAGATCCGGAAGGCTTTTATCGCTTCCAAAGGAAAATCTCTGATCGGGATAGATTATTCTCAAATCGAACTGCGACTGTTGGCACACTTCTCTGAGGACACAACGCTTATGGATGCGTTTGCAATGGATAAGGATATCCATAGACAGACGGCCGTAGCTCTTTTTGGTGAAGAGGAAGCTGACAGTAAACGTCATATTGCCAAGACCGTAAACTTTGGACTATTATATGGGATGGGCCCTAAGAAGTTATCCGTGGATATTGGAGTCTCTACGAAAGAGGCAAAGGAGATTATTGAAGCCTATTTTGAAAACTTTCCGACAGTAAAGACATTTTTACGCTCAATAGCGGATGGCGCAAAGGAAGCAGGATATGTTGAGACACTCCTAAAACGTCGTCGTTACTTCAATTTTGAGTCAGCGCCACCGATGATGAAGGCAGCGTATGAACGTGAATCGGTGAACACCGTTTTCCAGGGGTCTGCAGCAGATCTTATCAAACTATCGATGAATTCAATATCGCAGGTGATAAAAAAAGAACATCTGCATGCCAGAATCTTGCTCCAAATACATGATGAACTGATTTTTGAGGTGGATGAGGATGAAGCACAAAGTCTTGCCGAAAAATTCAGAGGAATAATGGAAGGGATATATACGCTCAATGTTCCGCTTCGTTCCTCTGTAAACATAGGTAAAAACTGGTCCGAACTAAAGTAGGCTTGTAACATTATCTTAACCTTAGCAGGCTAAAATACAACAATTTATAAAAGTGAGAAAAATATGAAAAAACTATTTGATTTGATATCATCAATGAAATTGACGGCTGTCTTATTAACAATCTTTGCCGTAGCAATCGGTGTAGCGACCTTTATTGAAAGTGATTTTAGTACGCAAACGGCACAGGCTGAAGTGTACAGTGCCCGTTGGTTTGAGTTCCTTTTACTCTTGTTGGCGGTCAATTTACTGACCTCTATGATCAAACATGCCATGTTTAGTGTGAAAAAATGGAACATCGTTTTGTTTCACGGATCTTTTTTGATCATCCTTGTGGGTGCAATCATCACCCGCTTTGTCGGTTATGAGGGGAGTATGCATATACGTGAGGGTGAGACGGAGAATCGCATCACTTCCCGTGAGACATATATACAAGCACTTTTTGATCAAAACGGGAAAAGAAGTGAGTATAAAAAAGTAGTCATCCTTTCGGAATTGAGTGAAAATCATATTGATGAGGATGTGGATGTTAACGGTGAGAATGTCAATATCTCCTTGGTAGAGTATATCCCGAATGCTTCGTATGAACTTGTTGAAGACAAGGAAAACGGTAAGACGATCCTGGATATGATGATCAGCATGGGTGGACAGGGTAAATCGATGAAGCTCAAAGAAGGGGAGTATATCGAATCAAGTGATGTCGTCTTTAATTTTGGTGCTGAGGTGCATACGGATAAAAAGATCATCGATATTCGCTATGAAGATGGAAAGCTTCTTATGGACAATCCTCTTGAGTTTGTTACCCTGGACATGGGAACCAAGAGTGGCGGAAGTGTCAGTGCAGGTGAGGGGAATGAACTCAAAACGCGTACATTGTATCAAACACCAGAGACTAACTTTGTGTTGAAAAGCATTCTGGAAAAGGTGAGTGAGAAGCTCGTCTCCCAAGAGGTCAAAGGAAGCCGTAACCGTCTTCAAGATGCCCTACGTATGAACGTAACCTATAAGGGTGAAAGCAGGGAACTTGTGATTATCGGTCGATCAGGTGTCGTAGGATATGAAAAGGTGGCTAAATTTGATGGGATGAAGGTCGAGCTCTCCTATGGTGCAGTCATCAAGCGACTTCCGTTTTCATTAAAGCTGCGAGATTTTCAGCTTGACCGATATCCGGGATCGATGAGTCCGTCTTCGTACGCTTCAGAGGTGACGTTGATTGATCCAAGCGAAAATATCAACATGGATTTCAGGATTTATATGAACCATATTCTTGATTATCAAAACTTCAGGTTCTTTCAGTCTTCATATGACCAAGATGAAAAAGGGACTATCCTTTCAGTGAACAATGATCCGGGGACCTTGCCGACGTATATCGGATATACGCTCCTTGCGATCGGGATGTTCGCTTCATTCTTCACTCCAAACGGGCGTTTTAGAAAATTGATGAATAAGGGCCGTGGGTATGCCGAGCAGCGTAATGCCATGGCTTCTGTCCTACTGGCATTGACCCTCTTGGTAGGCGTGCAGGATGGCAAGGCTGAAGAGATCAATCCTCTTATCAAGACTATTACCTCTTTTGACAAGGAACATGCAAGCAGATTTGGAAAGCTGATTACACAGGACAGTTCAGGACGTATGAAACCACTCAATACCCTGAACGTAGAGATCATCAACAAGGTGCGCGGCTCGACGATCGCAGGTCTTACGGCTGATCAGATGGTAATGGGGATGATGGTGCGTCCCGAAGCGTGGAG
>JBFEXS010000015.1:0-32321 GCA_041562555.1 Sulfurimonadaceae bacterium | reverse complement strand
TCAAATCATCGAACAGGGGACCCTCTTTGTAGGATATCGCCAAATCGATACAGATTTTGAAGGCGGTGATTATGAGTACAATGACACGGGATATATTGGTTTTAGAGTACGATTCTAGTCGGTTATGATAGTTTATATAGATAGGTGATCTGCTTTTGTAGATCATAATCTTTTTTTTAATGAATTTGTGTAACAATTTGATAACATTTTAAGGATCGGTTACATGAATTCACGATGTTCTCTCTTTTTATAAAGATCAATCTCTTTTTAACCACAGCTCTATATACTCTTTTTTTATTCTTTAACAAGAGTTATACAGTAGGTACGTTTATACTTAGTACGATGGGATCGATCTCTACGGCTGCAACCCTTGTGTTGATTATATATATACTCTTCTATCTATTACGTTATATGAACAAAACGGGATTGTTGCTTACCGCGTTTGTCTTTATTCTGGTGGATGTCGGTTTGATCGTCGATTTTTTTATACACAGGCTTTACAATTTTCATATCAATGCCATGGTCATTAATATTCTCACTTCTCCGGCCGCCGCTGACAGTATACAGCTTGGACTGGCTCCCTACTTGGTCGGTGTGAGTGTTATTGTGATGTTAATACTGTTTCAATGGGGCGTATTGCGTTTCATACATACGATGCATGAGGGAAAGATAAAAGCATGGAATAAAGTATGGAATAAAAAACTGGTGGTGCCTTTGTTGCTTATTGTCCTGATTGAAAAGATATCTTTTGGTTTAGCAACGCTTAATGCGAATACAGACATCGTATCCAAGTTTTCTGTCATTCCATTATATCAGCCGCTCACCTTTAATCGCTTTGCCTATAAATATTTTGGTGTTGAAGCAAGGAAAGAGGTTAGCACCTATATTTCAAGTGAAAAGAAGATTCACTATCCCTTGGATAAACTGAGTATCTCAGATGATGCTAAAAAGACAAACATATTTATCTTTGCTTCGGACTCTGTTCGTGCAAGTGTCATTGATGAGGAGACAACACCGAATCTGGACCGATTTTCAAAAGAGAGTCTTAATTTTCGCAACCATATCTCAGGGGGGAATGCGACACGCTTTGGGATTTTTTCCTTGATGTATGGACTGAATGCGACGTATTGGTTCAGATTTTTAGATGCTTCAAGGGGAAGTATATTATTTGATAGTTTGGAGTCATTAGGCTATCAGATCAATATTAGTTCCAGTACCAGTACGCAATGGCCTGAATTCAGGCAGACCTGTTATGCAGGTGTCCGGTCATGTATTCATGACGACTTTGATGGTACTCCGGCTCAAAAAGATGCTCAAAATATGCAAGCATTTAAAGGGTGGATCAACAAGCAGGATATTACCAAACCTCTCTTCTCTTTTGTATTTATGGATGCACCGCATGGGCGTTCTTATCCAAAAGAGCATAGACGATACCTGCCGGACGATGACGGACATACAAACTATCTGAGTGTTGATGAGCAGACGGTAAAAACGGTACTATTTAACCAATATAAAAACTCAATCTCCTATAATGATGCTCTTTTTTCCGAGATGATTCAAGTGCTAAAGGATAAGGGGTTATATGAGGATTCCATCATCATATATACCTCAGACCATGGACAAGAGTTCTATGAATATGGAAATTTTGGACATAACAGTGCCTTTTCACAGGCACAGGTAAGAATCCCTCTGATGATCAAGTTTCCTGATCAGAGACCAAGAGAGATTAGCCATTTAACAAGTCATGTAGATATTGTCCCAACCCTGCTGCATTATATCGGAATAGAGACCCCTTCCGAAGCCTACTCCAATGGATATGACTTGCTGTCTGAGGCGTATAAGCGTCCTTATGCCTTTGTAGCGAATTGGAACTTTAACGCAGTCTATACGGATAAGAACACAATGGTGTTCTCTAATTTACCCAATAAGGTCTTCAGTAATGAGGTCAGAAAAACGAAGAACTATGCTTTAATGGAGCAGGGAAGTGTAGACAGTGGACTTTTGCTTAAAGTACTGGATGAAAACAGGAAGTTTTTGAAATAAAACTAGGCCTGTGTGCAGTAGCTCACAGCATCGTTGATCATAAGAGTTTGTGCGATATGCGTCTGTCCATATTGTGAAGTGATATGCATTGGTACGTCAAAGTCAAGTGCATAGCTGTCTCCATTGCACCAAAAGATATGCGTGATCTTGTCCTCTTTGTCTATGATGACTTCAAAAAATGATTTATGCTCTATATACGCCAATATCTGTGCATCTTGAACCTGTGCAAGCATGATCTGATAGGCTTGAAAGGCGGGGTATTTATGGATCTTGTTACCTCTGTTGTCAATGAGTCCCAATCCCGGTGCAATAAGTTGATGCCAATAGACTGCTTTGATCATGTTTGAACAGAGGCTTTGCAGATAATAGCGCACCATATACGAAGCGTATAGGTCGACACTGACACACTCAGCTTCACTGGTAGGTGCATAGGGGGCAGTATTGGAGATCGGCCAGTTCGTCTCAGTGATATAGACCTCATTACTGCTTTTGGGTGAGAGGGTGGCGAGGGCATAAAGAAGATGAATCTTGGAGATAAGGTTAAAACCCATCTGCGTATTTTCCGGTGCACCTCTTCTATCGACATAGAGCAGTGCAGAGACAGCATCATATTTGAGTGCGAAAGGGTTGAAAAGAGCATGAACCAGGAAGTGGTACTCAAAATCGATGACGGATGGTCCCAGAAGTTTGATCTCATGAAACTCTTTTTTCTTGATCGTATAGGCGACTTTGTAAAACCTCAAAAAGTCATTGACAGAAAAGAATCCCCATTTGGCCCTGTTGATAGTCGTACCGATCTGAAAACGTGTAACATAGGGGGAGAAACGTGTAAAGACTGTCTTGAATTGAGATTCCAAAAGGGAAAAGTCTTTGATGTGATCGGGGTCTTGCATGACATTGAGAAGGACGGAATCACATTCAAGGCTTTTGATAAAGGAAAGATACCGGTCCATGTTCTCCATATCCGCAAGGGGAAAACGTACCAGAACATGTCTAACACCCAGTTCATTGATCAATGCAGGGGTGAGATCGGGTTCCTTGTCCAGATTGACACTCATACCGAAAAACTCAGAACTGTTGATTTCTCGTTTCTTGATGAGTGGCAGAACAAAAAGGGCTATGGGAAAGACAATAATAGAACTGATCAGGGTATACAGATAAGAGAACAGCGCTTTCTTACGCTCTCTTTTTTTAAAGGCTTTATCTTTGATCTGATAGGGCTGATCTGAATAGGGATCCCAATTGAAATGGCTGATGGTACTTCCTTTGTCATATTGGATGATATAATATCAAACTCTAATTGAAAACTTCTATAAAAGGTGCTTGTTTATATATGGATGAAAAGAAAAAAAGAAGGTATCTGTTCTTTATCTCACAGGATTATAGTTTTCCTATTCTCAGACCTCTTCAAAAGGCAATTCTGGAACAGGGAAGTGAGGTCAAATGGTTCTTGTACGGAGATGAAATCACTGTCGAGTTTCTTAAGGATGAAGAAGAGCGTTTGGAAAGTATAGATGAGGTAGTTGCGTATAACCCGGAAGCTGTATTTGTTCCGGGGAATGTAGTCCCATCGTTTATACCGGGGCTTAAAGTGACGACCTTGCACGGGTTACCAAGTAACAAGTTCACTAAAAGCGGTCAACAGTATCATTTTATTATGCGTGGGATGTTTGATCTGTATTGTAGTTATGGACCAAGTTGTACACCAACATTTAAAGCCTTATCCAAAGAATTGGGGTATTTTCATGTAGAAGAGACCGGATGGCCAAAACTGGACCCTTTGTTCCCACTCACTCCAAGGGACCCATCCAAAAAGAAGTCCGTCTTTTTTGCCTCGACCTTCAGTCCCAAATACACCAAAGCAAAACTCCTGTATCCGATCCTATTTGAGATGATGAAAAAGTATGATATTGACTGGTATGTAACACTGCATCCGAAAATGGACAGGGAAACGGTAGGACTATACAAATCCATTGATCTTGATAATGTCACCTTTGTCGAATCAACCGATGTGATCGAATACTTCAAACAGGCAGATATCATGTTATGTGACACTTCGTCGATTCTCTCTGAGTTTTTGATGCAGCTTAAGCCTGTGATAACCTTTCAAACGCAAAAAGAAGAGCCCTTTATGGTTTGCGTCAACGATATAGATCAACTTGAAGACAAGATACTGGAGACATTGGATAATCCGGATATCAATAAAGAGATTATTGAAAGCAGTGTGAAACAGATCCATCCGTATAATGACGGGAAGTCAAGTGAACGTGTCCTGGAAGCGGTTGAAAAAATGCTCAATGGTGAAAACAGACCACCAAAGAAGAAACCTTTGAATCTGATCCGAAATCTTAAACTGCGGAAAGAGCTTGGTTACTGGAAGTTCTTTTAGGAAAAGAGGGACTTCTTCAGCTGTTTGAGCCGACGTTTACGTTGTAAATACTCCTGTTGCTTATCAAGATAATAATCCAGCTTCTTCTGCAGGATCTCTTTGGATAGACCGCTTATCTTGGCATATTCATCTACCATGATAGCGTTAAAGTCGGCATGGGGAGATAGCTTTGCCAGGTTTTTCATACGTAGATCGGTGTCAAGTTCTTTAAACTCCATACGGTTCACATCGATCAGATAGAAAGCATACCGGCCTTCGACCACTTTGATAATAATATTTCCCGAAGAGTAGTCAACATGGTACACTCCCTTGTTATGCAGATCATAGCTAAAGGAAATGAACTCTCTGATAATCGCCTCTCTATTCTCAAAGCGATCATTGTCAACGAGTTCCCGCAATTCAAAATCATAATCAAAAAACTCACTGATATAATAACTCTCACCAAAAAGAAAGAGCGTACTGAACTCAACATAACCTATAGGTGAAGGTGTGTTGACTCCTAGTTCTTCAAGGCGGACTGAATTGGTATAGGAACGTTTGGCCTTGGAATCACGAAAGAACTTGTAGATAAACCTGTTGAGAAGATGCGGGACCTTGAAGGACTTGACGGCATATTTCTTATCTTTAAACTCAAGCGCTTTAATGGTGTTGCGTTGCTTGAAGACGGTTTCACTCTCATCCGCTTCAAAATAGTTCTTTATATTACGGACAAACTCCTGAAACTCGGGAGAGATGACGTCATACTTCACGTTTTGCCTTTTGACAGTTGATAAACATCTTTAGGTATTTATAGAAGCGTCGGTTGGCAAGGGTGATTGCTACGGTGAAACCTGCCCATCCGTTGATCATATACCCTTTGATAAAGTAGGTGTGCAAGAATGCGAATGTGGCTTTGGCAATGACCAGAGAGAAAAAACACATCTTTTTATTTTCGGAGGCAAGGTCTGTGTATTTGATCGTTTTATAAAGTGTCTGATTGATGTTGGTGATATTCAGGTGTTTGAACTTTGTTTTAAGCTCAATGAGATTGTTTTGATCATCCGGTTCGATCTTCTCATGGACTTGATTGTCATTGAGGCTGTTTCTTGTTTTGTTATACATCCTTACGATCTTGTCATTGGAAACGGTCGGTTTTCCCAGAAAGTAATTGATACGTTCGAGTATAAACAGATTGTTTATATCTTGAAAATCTTGTTTAAAGATTTCATCGATTAGTGTGTCATCAAGAATCTCGTCGCTGTCCAGAGAGAGTATCCAGTCATGTCTGGCAAAACTTGCGGCTCTGTTTTTGGTGGGTCCAAAGCCGATAAACTCGCCTTCGACAATGGAAACATTATCAAAGTTTTCACAGATCGTTTTTGTTTGATCGGTAGAGTTGTTCAGGTAGACCAGTACTTCATCAAAACGTGTGAGATGTTCTAGACACTCTCGTATGGTGTCTTGGGCGTCTTTGGCGATGATAACGACGGAAATAGGGTTCACGATATATACCTCTTTGAAATCTTAATGTTTACGCATGAATGCTACGAAGTTTTTATACATGTCATCGTCTCGGGCTACCTGATAATCATAATAAAGGTATTTCAAGAACTTCTCCACCAGTACCTCATTGAAGCTCAATGCATCAAAGTCTTCAAAATAGGCTGTCAGCGTCTCCATATCAGGTGCTGGAAAGGTGATCCCTTCGATCGCATAAAAGGCACTTCCAAGGACGATGACCCGTTTCTTAAAGAGCAGGGACTCAATACCGACCGTTGAGTTGACACACATGACAGCGGAGCTTTTTTCAATAAGCTCCTGAGTCGCATATCCATTGGCAAAGGAGATATTATCGATAGCATCCGCACGTTTGTGAAGATCGGGATAATTTACACCACTGCTAGGGTGCTCTTTGAGTATAAAATGGTAGGGGGTGTTTTTTGCAATAATTTCGATGACATCGAAAAAGTGCCGCATGTTCTTGATAAACTTGGACTGGGTAATGATCTGTGTGTCATAATCGACTTGAAAAGGGACAAAAATATATTTTTGAGGTAAATCGATCTTGTCTGCAGTGAACTTTTCAAGATGTTTTGGTTTACGTGGTATCAATTGCGTTGGCAGCTCTTTATTGTTCTCATAGTTCTCAAAAAAAGCTTTTTCCCGGGGAACACTGTTATTGAAATTGATCCCCTTGGTGTCGAGGACGATGCGGTTGGGAAGCAAGCCATTCTCGAAATAGATGACTTTGATATCAAGGAGTCTGGCGATTTCGATAGCAATAAGTTGTCGAAACTTTCCACCATTCCAGATCAACATCTTTTCCCATCCCTGATCCAAAAGCTTGTAGTAGCGTACATAGGTGAAATAGGCTAAAAGCTGAAAGACAAACCGGGTAACACTTTTTGGAAATGGGACAGAGGTCTTGGCAATAAGTTCATCGACTGCAAAATCGCAGGCAGGTCCAATATTGAGTTTTAAGATATGCTTTAAAGAGGAAAATGAGGGAAGAAACAATTTCCTTGTCTCTTTGAGATAAAAGTTTTCGCTGCCTTCTTCTTTAAGCATATGGGAAAAAAACTCTTTTTGACTTTTTCTAAATGCGAGTAGTAAAATCTTGCCTTGATTCTTCACAGTATCTTCTTTGATTTAAAATGAACGAAAATTATAGCAATTTAATCTTCACCTTCTCTATGCTGATTTGTCTGTATGCTGGCATTGATGAAAATCCCGCAAAAAAGAACGAAAAGACCTACAGTAAACTGCTTTCTTAGAAGCGGTTCCGGTAGAAAACCGACGAGAAAGACAGTAAAAAAGAGAATAGACAACTCTTTTATATGCCTATTTGAGATATCCAGGCGCAGGAGGTAATAAAACAGACTGAGGAAGAGAATCAGCCCAACAAGGCCATAGGGTACCAGTATCATGAGATATTGATTATGAAGATGAAATTTCTCCATAAAGGCTTGCATCTCCTTGGAAAAACCATAGTCTTTTCGTTGAAAACTCTCTTTTACGGCAACAGAGTTATTACCGGCACCTACCCCCAATATCGGGTCTCTTAAGAAGATGTCGTAGGAGACAATCATATACGCGATGCGGGTCCCCCATGAGGATTCCAGATTGCCTTTTTTGATTTTTTCAATATCATTTATACCGGCCTGGACACGTTTTTGAAAGTTGTCAACAGTGCTGTATGCGGTAAAGAAGGTCCCGATACTAAGAAGGAGAAACAGCAGGAGTGCTTTTAGGCTAAGTCTAAAGTGGATGATGATACTGACTAAAAGAGCTACGATGAAAGCCAGTTGTCCTGTCCTTCCGATAGAAATAAAAAGATTGATGGTCACTGAGAGAAAGAACAGACCCATAAGGGACTTTTCCTTTAATGTGTAATGGCTTGAAAAGAGTCTATGTAATAGCAATATTGAAGCAAATGCGAGGAAGACACTATAGTCAATATGCTGCATAAAGGGACTTGGATAGTCAGAAGAGCGTCCATTGATCGGATAGATGTCAAAAAATATTGTGTAGGCACAGATCTCGCTTATCAGCATTCCGTAGAGAAAAAAGGTAATGACCTTTTCACTCCACTCTTGTTTCATGGATGTCGCAAGAACAAAAACAGTGAGCAGATAGGCAGATATACGTATGGTCTTGAGTGCGAGTTTGGTATCGCTTGACCAGAGTATACTCATAAAAATCAGGCCTAGAAAAGCCGCCAAAAGAAGAAGTGCTTTAGAGTTCTGTATAAGGGAAAACTTTTGTTTGAAATTTCCTTCTATGATCCAGATCAAAGGAAAGATGATGGTGAAAAAGCTGATGGCCGCTCTGGATAAAGGAAGACTGAATGCGAAGGCAAGGACTAAGAAGTAATAGACTTTTTGAAAGTTGATCTGATCTTTTTTAATGAGTGTCATGAAGGAGTTCCTGTGCCATGTTGTAGATGTCATCCACCTTGATCTCTTTGATCGAAAAATCGTTTTTATTGAGTTTATAAGGATCTACGACCGAAGGGGACTTTAATAGTTTATTGATATCTGTCACATAGATACGTGATGTCGGTGTTGGACCGAAAAGAGTGATGGAGGGCCTGTTCAAGCCCCAGGCCATGTGGGTAGGACCGGTATCATTTCCTATGAGCAGGTCACTTTTGTCGATAAGCGCTTTTAGGCTGTTAAGATTGACCCTTGGCATGACCGTAGCAAAGTCGGAATGCTCGGCTATATATTGGGCATCCCGGTGTTCTTCTTCACTCCCCCATACGACGAGTATATTCTCTTTCAAGGCATTTGCAAGTTCGACAAATTGCTCTTTGGGGTAATTGCGCGATGGCCAGGTCGACCCTACGACAAAGACGATGTTCTTTTTCTCATCGGAAAGATGTTCATAGATGACGGGGTCTTCGTCCTTGTAGAAGAGAAAGGGCTTCTTCTCATGTATGTCCTGTGAATCACATCCAAGCTCAAGGGCTTGAGAGACAAGTCCTACATTGCGATCAATAGTGTTCATATCATATGCCAGAGTGTAGGTATACTTATAGAGGTATGAGGCGATACCCTCTCGAATACTGTTTTTGTCATAGCCGTGCGAATTACCTTTGATGAAGGTCGTAGCGATGGCAGATTTGATCAATCCCTGCATGTCGATAACATAATCATACGGGTCCAGAGACTTTAAGGTCCTGATCTGTGCCAGCAGGTCTGATAGTTTTTTACTCTTTTTAAACTTCTTCAGTTCGACAGGGACAATACGATGGATATCCGGGTTGTTCTCCAGGACTGCAGCCATGGACTTCTCGACAACCCAGTCGATCTCTGCTTGCGGATATTTGCGTTTGATAAATTGTAAAGCGACAGCACTGTGAATGATATCACCCATTGCACTTAGACGAACAATAGCGATCCTCATACTAAGACCCCCGCAAGACGTTGATATTCAGGCGAGTTATCAAGAAGCTCCTGATGGGTTCCTCTGGAGATGATCTCCCCATCCTTAAAGACTAGAATCAGGTCGGCATCCTGGACGGTACTGAGTCTGTGGGCGATTGTAAAGGTGATCTTATCCTTGGTATAGCTTGCAATCGCATCTTGAATGCGTTTTTCACTTTCATTATCAAGGGCCGAGGTTGCTTCATCAAAGATAAGGAGTGAAGCGTGTTTGTAGATGGCTCTTGCAATAGCTATACGCTGTCGTTGTCCACCGGAGAGATTGCTGCCGGCTTCGTCCATCTGCGTGTATATTCCCTCTTCAAGGCTGGAGACAAAATTCTGTGCATCTGCAAGTTTCAGGGCCTCATTGACACGATCGATATCCACTTCCTGTCCGTAGGCTACATTGGCAGCCAGCGTGTCTTGAAAGATATAGACGCGTTGGGAAACCACAGAAATATGTTCACGCAAAGACGCCTGCGTATATGTGCGGATATCCTCTCCGTTAATAAGCAGATTCCCTTCATTAAGGTCATAAAAACGCAGTAACAGATTGGTAAGGGATGATTTCCCTCCGCCACTGTCGCCGACCAATGCGATGTTCTGACCACTGTGAACCTCTAAATTGATGTCTTTTAAAGCGCTCTTTTCGTCATATTTCAAGCTTGCATGCTGGAAGCGGATGCTGTCGATATTCTCTTTTAGGACTTTATCACCATCGTTGATGCTGTTTTGATAATCAAAAATATGAAAGATACGTTCCGTAGCCGCAATGGAGTCCTGGATCTTTCCATAGATAGAGCTCACACGGCGAATTGGATCAAAGATAAGACCGATCGCTGTCAAAAAGGCGACAAACTCACCCTGACTCATGTTACCGGCATAGACCTCTTTCCCACCCATGAAAATAACGGCAGCCAGACCACTGGCTCCGATGATCTCCATGATGGGAGATATAAGGGCATTTGTATAGACACTTTTCATGGTATATTTGTAAAACTGCCAGTTTTCGGAAGAAAAACGCTTCATCTCATAATCTTCCGTTGCATTGGCCTTGATGACCTCATTGTTGTTGAAGACCTCGGTCAAACGGGTGACCACATCGGCATTTTTTTCTTGTGAACGGTGTGACAGGCGTTTTAGACGTTTAGTGATGAGGATCAAAGGATAGATGACGATAGGCATGACGACAAGAGCATAGAAAGCAAGCATCGGATTTAGAAAGATGGCATAGCCTACCAGTCCAATGACGGTCAGTCCATTACGCACAAGGTCCGGCAGCATATTGGAGACGAAATATTGGATACGGTTGATATCATTGGTGATTCTAGAGATCAGCTCACCACTTCTGTTTTTAAATAAAAAAGCCATGTCCATCTGGATGATCTTTTGAAGAAGTTCCTCGCGTATACGGGTGACAATATTGATGCCGATAAGCTGCATGAAAACGGTTTGTATGTATGAGCCGACGGCTTTGACGGTGTATATCCCGATAAGGCCCAGGGGGATCAGGATCAGCATGGAAGGTTTTTTCTCAATAAACATTTTATCGATTAGCCATTTCATGATCTCTGCTGTCGCCATCGTCGCACCGACCGCCATTAGAATACCGATCACAACCAAAAAATAATAAAAATAGTAGTCTTTAAAATAGGGCTTGTAGCGTTTAAACGTCTCTTTCAAAAAATCTCCAAAAAAATAAGTGACGTAAAATAACATAAGTTGGGTAAATAAGCCATTAGACAGGGGAGGCCTATATATACCATGGATTTATGGCTATTTAAACTTTTATTGATTATACTAATCTCAAATTTAATGATTGAAATTAATATATAAAGGACAGTAATGAATAAGTATTATGACAATAATCAACTTATAGACATTACCTTACTTTATATTGAAGATGACAGTGAACGACGACTCTTTTATACTCGCTTACTCAAGGGGGTCTGCGCCAAGGTCTATGTCAGTGCTAATGTGGAAGATGGATTGACACAATCGGCAAAGCTCGCCCCGGAGATCATCCTTACAGATATACGCATGCAAGACCGACAAGGCGTAAGTATGCTTCAGCGTCTTAGAGAACTTGAAAGTGACGTGCCCGTAGTCATTTTAAGCATATGCGAGGATGTTGCCTGCTTTCAAAAAGCCATCGAACTAGACGTATCTGCATATCTGCTGCATCCCAGTTCTGTTGAAGAGTTGAAAAACACTTTTTGCAAGATCATGAAGAAGTGCAGACCGGAGAATGAGCAGGAACCCGTGGTTTTGACTGACACGCTCGTATACCAAGAGAATATTAAATCCCTGATAGACAAGGGAGAGCAGGTCAGTCTAAACAAAAAAGAGGCAAGGCTCCTTGAGTACCTGTTAAAATATCAAAATACACTCTTAAGCTATAGCGATATCAAAAAGCATATTTGGCCGGGTGATACAGAAGTAAGCAGTGCTTCTTTGCGTACATTGATTAAGAACCTTCGTAAAAAAGGTCTGTCAAGCCTCATTCAGAATATTTCTGGAAGAGGTTATCTCCTTAACTTACCTGCAGATAAGTGATCTTTCTACTCCTTAGTTGAGCTTAGCATGCTATAATCCTCATCAATATCACCGGAAAAAGGTTAAGTAGTGAAATATATAGGGATAATCAGTCTGCTCTTAGGATTGGAACTGTCTGCAGATTACGTGAAAAAGACGATAGCCGTCTGTTCTGATAAAGACAAGGTCTTCGAACTAAGAGAATTTGCCAAGAAGGAAAACATCGATAAGGGTGGAGTAGAGGTCGAATTGTGGCTAATGAACCATGAATGTCGTGTCATCGATAATAAAACCAGGATCGAAGTGCTGGAGTATAAGGGAAAAGAGCAGGAGGTCCTTAAGCTTCTTCTAAAAGACTCTGGTGATATCGTCTATGCGCCAAACAGAGGTATTCAGATCGAACAGCCAGGACAAAAAGATATTATTTATAAATTTTGATCTATGTCTAAAACCAATCTGATCGCGCTGGTATGTATCCTTGTTATTATAGGGAGTATGGTCTACACCGGAACCAGGCCACAACCTACTACGCAAAAACTATCAGAAGATGCACTGATCCTAGCCTTTGGTGACAGCCTCACGTATGGAAAAGGTGCTCCGGGTCAAAGTTATCCTTCCCAATTGGAAAAAATGATAGGACGGAAGGTCGTCAATGCGGGTCTGTCGGGTGAACCATCGTCCCAGGGCTTACTACGCCTTCGTGATCTCTTGGTCCGTCATAAACCCCAACTTGTGATCATCTGTCATGGGGGAAATGATCTTATCCGTCAAAGCAGTAAAGAACAACTGCGTAACAATTTGGTCGACATGATACGTATGAGTAAGGAGATGGGTGCACAGGTCCTTCTAGTCGGCCTGCCGGACTTTAAACTCGTACGATTTTCGACGGAACCGCTTTATGAAGAAGTGGCAGTACAGGAGGGGACCCTGTTTGAGGGAGATGTACTGAGGATCATCGAAAACACAGCGGCGTATAAGAGCGACCGTGTCCACCCCAATGCCAAAGGTTACAGGTTGATGGCTGAAGCCTTCGTACAAGTACTCAAAGATGAGGGATTGATATAGTGTGTATATCCCCCAAAGATCAGTGTCATTTCCGTAAGGACAGATGAGGTCGCATCATATTTACGTGCAAGGTTTCCTTTGAGGTAAAACTATCGGAAACTCGGTATATCGAACAGGGAAAGGTGATTTCACAAAAAACGAAAACACATCTCTTCCGTAGGTACCATGCACTGCTCCCTCTTTCCAAAAAGAGCATATCTTCTACGGGCAAAAAAGTCATAAAATACATTGCGAATCTTCTTGGGAAAAAACCGCAACACCCCCAGAAGGTACCAATAACCGTCCAAGTCCTTTAGCACTTCCAACACCGCATCAGACCGGTCATAGACTCTGCCTGCTTTAATAAGAATAAAACTGTCCATATGACAAGAAACACCATACTGCTCTAATAATTCACGTGCTGTCTCCCCCTGCAAAGGTGCAAATCGAAATAGTGCATGGGGATCATGTGTAATAATAAAATTCACACTTCCGTTGCAGAAGTTGCAAACCCCATCGAAGAGGATGATGACTTTTTTCATTTGCAATGATGATACCTATCTACAAGTTTATGAAGTATGTATATGATAGAAAAGACAAAAAATAAACAGTAGCTGAGCCCAATCATTGATAATGTGAACAAAAAAGTCGTTGTCTCATTCATTTGTCTTAGAAAAATCGTGATTGGAAGTAAAAATGATGTTAAAAGGAAATAGGTCAAGTATATTTTAGAGACTATTTTCTGGGGTAGTAATTGTGATGAACAGTGATCACAAGATACATCCTTATAGTTATTGACTCTGGAATTGGGAAATAGCGATAAAAACTCTTTCAGCCTGATATTAGTTGAACAACATGGACATTGCCTTTTAAACATATATACCCTTTCACGACTCAATTAAAAATAGCAATATGCGAAGCATGCGCGATTATAACAAAAGAAAGGCTTGTTAGAATGTTTTGATTCTTTAATCAAGGCAGGACTTGACGAAGCATACCGCGGTATGATATGCCATATGGGAATATGCTAAATGCATGTTTCAGGTGGATAAGATCATATCAATGGTTTAAAGGAAAAAAGTGTATTAAAAGTGGTGCCTCGTCTCGGAATCGAACCAAGGACACAATGATTTTCAGTCATTTGCTCTACCGACTGAGCTAACGAGGCATAGGGTTGTCAATGAAAAAAAGTTCTTAAATAATTGAGATGGTGCCTCGTCTCGGAATCGAACCAAGGACACAATGATTTTCAGTCATTTGCTCTACCGACTGAGCTAACGAGGCATATCAAATATTTAAGAGGCCGAAATAATAACCTAAGAGGTGTTACATTAAACTTAAAGTAAGGCGAATTCTTTGAATTTGTCACCTCTTTCACCATAAGAGCTGAATTGATCAAGACTTGCAGCGGCAGGTGAAAGCAGAACTGTACGGGTATTGTCCGTTTGTGAACGTATCTTTTCGCAGGCGATATCGATAGTGTTACACTCGGTTGCAGTAATATTGTGAGCTTTGGCAAGTTCAAGAAGTTTAGGTTCATTCTTACCTATAGTAAAGATCTCAACATCGAGTGTTTGCAGGAGTATAAAGAGCTCACTCAGATCAACACCTTTGTCATCGCCACCGAGTATGAGTGAAAGGGAGTGGTCTTGATAGGTTTTCAGTGCCTGGACCGTAGCATCCAGATTTGTTGCCTTAGAGTCGTTTACCCATAATCGTCCATGTTTGTCATGCAGCTCTTCCTGGCGATGTGCATCCAATTGCATGCTGTTGATGAGTGTATAGTCACACTCATCGAAGAGTATCTTGCTGACACCAAGTGCGAGCAGGGCATCTTGCAAGAAAGCTCCCTTGAAACGGAGCTGTGCGATGTCAATATCAAAATACGCGGCGAGGTCTTCGTTCTTCTCATAGATGATCTTCATTGCCTTTGTCGGATAATCTGCATATTTTTTTGGGATCAGTACGGCATCCCCCTCTTGCATCATCATCAGCGGCTTCAGTTTGGATGCTTCATATTCCTGCATTGACCCATGCCAATAGAGATGATCCGGCGTGATCGGAAGGAGTACATAGACCTTTGGAACAGCTTTATTCGTATAATGCAGAGTGAAAGAACTCGTTTCAAGTATCCACAGGGAAGCTTCAGTGTCCAATTCAGCGAGAGGAGTACCGATGTTGCCACCCGCCTGAGAACCGTGTGGAGCTAACAAGGTTTGGATCATCTGTGTGGTGGTCGTCTTGCCGTTGGTCCCGGATATCCATACAGAAGGAGGCATTGTGTCGGCGAAATAGTCGTATTCACTGATAAGGTTTTGTGCCTGCTGGATCAGCGGATGGCTTGGTGCCATACCCGGTGAAGGGATCTCACAACGTGAATATGCAGCATTAAACTCGCTGGATGGGTTAAGCTGGTTGCCTTCATCATCTTTTAAGGGTTTGGAGACATTATCGTCATAAAAACGTGAGGGTCCGAGTTTTTTAGCCAGGGCTCGGGTGGTCTTTCCATATCCGAAGAAAGAGATATCACTGTTCAGATGGGACATTTGGCAGCTCCATTAACGGATCTTCAATGAGATCAGGGCAATAAGGTTTGAGAGTACGGAAATAATCCAGAAGCGCACAATGATCTTATTCTCGGCCCACTCTTTCATCTCAAAATGATGGTGAATCGGTGCCATTAAAAAGACACGTTTCTGACGAAGTTTATACGAACCTACCTGCAAGATGACGGAGACGGTCTCAATAACAAAGATAAGGCCTATGAGTACGAGGAGTACTTCAGATTTCCCGACGATCGCCATATATGCAATAAAGGCACCGATAGTCAGTGAGCCGCTATCTCCCATGAAGACCTCTGCCGGGTGGCAGTTGAACCATAAGAATCCGGTGATGGCTCCGATCAGTGCCGAGGCGATAATGACTACTTCTCCGACCGGGAAATTAGGAAGCAGAAGATATTTGGAAAAGATCGCATGTCCGGTAATGTAGACAATGACGGAGAGCGAGAGCAATGAGAATATGGAAGGAACGGAAGCAAGTCCGTCAAGACCATCGGTAAGGTTGACTGCATTGGAGGTCGCGATCATCACGAGTATCCAAAAGATGATGGCAAAAGGTCCCATATCAAAAATCGGGTTCTTGAAAAAAGGCAGATATAGATCTGTATTAAAGTCAGCGTAGTAACATAGGTAGAGGCCGACGACACTTGCTGAAAGTATCTGAGAGATAAGCTTTGCCCGAGGAGAGAGTCCTGCCAGGTTTTCATTGGTCAGTACTTTGGAAAGATCATCTTTAAGACCGATCAGTCCGAAAAGACTCAATGTCAGTAATCCGCCTACAACAAAATAGGAGTTGAGTTTAGCGGTTAAGGCCGTTGCAATAAGGGTGGCGGCCAGGAAAACAACACCCCCCATAGTGGGTGTTTTTGCTTTATGCTGATGAGAATCAGGGGCATAATCATTGATTGGCTGTTCGCATCTGTCTTGCGCCCATCTGATAAATCTCGGCATGGCAAAGAGGGTGATAAGCAGTGCGAAAAAGAAAGCAAAACCGGCACGTACAGTTATGTATTGAAAGATATTGATATCAAGATGTCGATAGAACCAGTAAAGCATTGAAAATCCTAAATCTGTATAGTTGAGATGATAAAACAAAAGCTTATTATAAAAATAAAAGTGACATTTTAGTATAATCGCGCTAATACAAATATAAAGAGAGTCTCACAGCGGTTTCAAAGCCCCCTGTCTAGGGATTCGAAATTTTGATATATGGAGTTAAGATCGTGGCAAAAAAAGCGGTATTGATAATTACTGATGGCATCGGTTTTTGTGAACGTACGGAACATAATGCATTTCACAAAGCCAATAAACCGACGTATGACAGATTGTTTAAAGAAGTGCCTCATTCTCTGATTGACACCTATGGATTAAGTGTTGGTCTTCCTGAAGGTCAGATGGGTAACTCGGAGGTAGGGCATCTGTCCATCGGTAGCGGGCGTGTACTTTATCAAGACCTTGTCAAGATCTCTTTGGCCTTGCAGGAAAACACATTAAAAGACAATACGGTTTTAAAGGCGACTCTGGCATCAAGCGAAAACGTACATCTGATGGGTTTGTTGAGTGACGGTGGAGTACATTCGCATATCTCACACTTGATCGGTATCGCACAGATTGCCGAAGCAGAGGGGAAGAATGTTTTCTTACACTTGATCACGGATGGTCGTGATGTGTCTCCTACTTCTGCGAACACCTATATCAGACAGATCGAAGAAATCTGCAGTGACAAGATACAGATCGCTTCTATCGCCGGACGTTTTTATACGATGGACAGGGATAACCGATGGGAACGCGTAGAACCTGGATATAAAGCGATGGCGGAAGCTACTCCGGTCACATCCATGAGTGCAACGGAATATGTTGATGCATCATATGCAAAAGATGAGACGGATGAGTTTATTGTCCCAACGGCATTTGAAGGATATAAAGGGATGCAAAAAGGCGACGCCTATATTTGTGTGAACTTTAGATCGGACCGTGTTCGTGAGATCACGACAGCACTTGGAGATGCGGACTTTGATGGTTTTGAACGCGAATACAAAGCGCTGAACATAGCCACGATGACAGAGTATAACAAGAGTTTTACCTATCCGATCCTCTTTCCGAAAGATGCACCGACAAACACTCTGGCCGAAGTGATCTCCAAGGCAGGCCTCAATCAGCTGCATACAGCTGAGACGGAAAAATATGCCCATGTTACTTTTTTCCTCAATGGAGGTGTAGATGAACCGTTCTTGAACGAGTCGCGTGTACTGATCCCAAGTCCGAAGGTCAAGACCTATGATGAAAAGCCTGAGATGTCGGCTCCTGAAGTAGGGGAGGCCGTTCGCAAGGCGATGGATGAAGAGACGGATTTCATTGTAGTGAATTTTGCAAATGGCGACATGGTCGGGCATACGGGAAACTATGAAGCATCCATCAAAGCGGTAGAAGCAGTTGACAAAGAGTTAGGCATGATCTTTGACAAAGCCAAAGAAAATGATTATGCTGTTGTCCTTACTTCTGATCACGGAAATTGTGAAGAGATGAAAGATCAAGCAGGAAATACATTGACAAATCATACGGTCGGAAAAGTGTGGTGTTTTGTTGCTGCTGATGGTGTAGATAAAGTCGAGACAGGCGGTTTAAACAACATCGCACCGACAGTCTTGACCTTGATGGGTCTTGAGATCCCTGAAGAGATGGATCACGCTTTAATTTAAACGTCAAATGGGCAAAACCAGTGGAAGCGGTTTCACGAAGTGAAAAGTTTCTTTAGTAAAGCCCATTTAACTACGCTAACCCTGGGTTCTTCTCAGCGGAGAGCTCACGCGCAGGAACCGCGCTTTTAAAATTTAAACTATTCAAAAAGGAAGTCTATATAATGAAGTTTACAGGTAAAAATGTTTTGGTCACAGGTGCAAGTCGCGGTATCGGTGCAGAACTGGCAAAAGGGCTGGCAGCTTATGGTCTTAAAGTATGGGTGAACTATCGTTCAGGTGAAGCGGAAGCAAATGCGGTTAAAGAAGCGATCGTCGCTGCAGGCGGATCTGCCGAGGTGATCGGTTTTGATGTTTCTGATGAAGAAGCATTTGTTAACGGTATCAAGGAAATAATAACTGCTGACGGTGAACTGGCATATCTTGTAAATAATGCCGGCATCACCAATGATAAACTGGCACTGCGTATGAAAAATGAAGACTTTATGTCCGTTATTAATGCTAATCTTACTTCTGTGTTCACAGGGTGCAGAGAGTTTTTCAAAGCAGCACGCAAGAAAAAATTTGGCTCAGTCGTGAATATCTCTTCGATCGTCGGTGAGACGGGTAATGCAGGTCAGACAAACTATTCAGCTTCTAAAGGCGGGGTGATCGCAATGACCAAGTCTTTCGCTATTGAAGCAGCAACTTCGGGTATCCGTTACAATACGATTACTCCAGGTTTCATCGCAACAGATATGACAGATGAACTAAGTGACGAGATCAAGGCTTCATTTACGGACAAAATCCCTATGGGACGTTTTGGAAACCCTTCTGAAGTAGCAGAAGCAACGGCTTTTTTACTTTCGGATCACGCATCCTATATTACCGGTGAGACTCTAAAAGTCAACGGTGGAATGAACATGGCCTAAGGCCATTTCTTCTTTTAAACACTTCTTTTTTTGCTATTTTTCTTACTTGTTGTTTTCAAAAAAACTTTATGCTTATTATTTTACTGTTTAAGTTAAGTGTGCTATAATTCTGGGCATAAAATAATAGTTAGGAGCACTAATGGCACTTTTAGACGATATCAAAGAAGTAGTAGTTGAACAATTAAGCGTAAGCGCTGACGAAGTAAAAGAAGATGCGAAATTCGTAGAAGATCTTGGCGCTGACAGTCTTGATGTAGTTGAACTAGTAATGGCACTTGAAGAAAAATTCGACATCGAAATCCCAGATGACGAAGCTGAAAAAATTCAAACTGTTAAAGATGTAGTAGACTATATCGAAAGCAAGTAGAACTTCCCTTTTGAATCAAATGCACTAAGGTGTACGAGCCTTCTACTGAGTAAACCTCAGTGTTCGCTCAGGTTTGTGAGCTTTGCTCATAGGTCATAATGAATTAATAAAAAGCCTGTTTTTATACTTTCATTTTTTTAAAATCAAATTATAAGAACATATTCCCAGGAGTAGATGTGAGAAGAGTTGTAGTAACCGGTCTAGGTATGATCAATGCAGTTGGAAATGATAAAGAGAGTGCTTTTAAAGCGATTTGCGAAGGAAAAAGCGGTATTGAAAAGATTACTCTTTTTGATACTGAAGGTCAGTCAGTTAATATTGCCGGTGAGGTAAAGGACTTTGACCCTGCTACTGTAATGGAACCGAAAGAGGTTAAAAAAGCAGACCGCTTTATCCAACTGGGTCTTAAGGCGGCACAAGAAGCGATGGCGGATGCTGATTTTGCTGAGGACTTCAATAAAGATCGTTTTGGGATATCTGCAGCATCAGGTATTGGTGGACTTCCTGCAATTGAGAAAAACTCAATCGTGCTGAATGAACGTGGTCCTCGCCGTATCTCACCTTTTTTCATTCCTTCCGCTTTGGTAAACATGCTGGGTGGATTTGTAACGATTGAACACGGGATCAAAGGTCCGAACCTTTCTTGTGTAACTGCTTGTGCTGCCGGTACGCACGGTGTCTCAGAAGCAGCAAAAACCATTATGTGTAATGGAGCTGAACAGATGCTTGTCGTTGCAGCTGAATCTGCTATTACAGGTGTCGGGATTGGTGGGTTCGCATCAATGAAAGCATTATCAACACGTAATGATGATCCGCAAACGGCTTCCCGTCCCTTCGATGCAGAACGTGATGGTTTTGTTATGGGTGAGGGTGCTGCAGCACTGGTACTCGAAGAGTATGAAAGTGCAAAAGCACGTGGAGCTAAGATCTATGCTGAGCTGGTAGGATTCGGTGAGAGTGGAGATGCAAGCCACATTACTTCTCCAAGCTTGGAAGGTCCATTGCGTGCAATGAATGCAGCATTGAGCATGGCAGGTAATCCTAAGGTGGATTACGTGAATGCACACGGTACATCTACACCGACAAATGATAAGAATGAGACTGCTGCATTGAAAGAAGCCTTTGGTGGAAAAGAGAACTGTCCTCCGGTCTCTTCAACCAAAGGACAAACAGGTCACTGTCTGGGTGCAGCGGGTGGTATCGAAGCGGTCGTTTCCTTAATGGCGATGCGCGATGGTATTATCCCTCCGACAATCAATTATCAAAATCCTGATGAGAACTGTGATCTTGATATTGTTCCGAATGAGGCACGCAAGGCTGAATTGAACGTTGTGATGAGTAACTCCTTTGGTTTCGGTGGAACAAACGGTGTTATAATCTTCAAAAAAATCTAAAGGACTTCCTTGGCAATTTACCTAGATTTTGAGCAAAAAATCAAGCAGATCCAAGAAGATATCATCTCAGCAGAGGTGCGCCACGACTCTCATGCTGCTGAGATATTACAAAAAGATTTAGATAAAGAAGTTAAAAAGACCTATTCAAATCTTACTCCTTTTCAAGAGCTTCAATTAGCGCGTCATCAAGATCGCCCCTATGCACTTGATTACATTAACCTTTTGATGCGTGATCATTATGAGATACATGGGGATCGCCATTTTTCGGATGATAATGCGATCATTTGTTATCTTGGCTATATTGGTACACAGCGTACAATGGTCATTGGTGAACAGAAGGGCCGCGGTACAAAGAACAAGCTTAAACGCAATTTCGGTATGCCTAACCCGGAAGGATACCGTAAAGCACTTAGAGCGGCGAAGATGGCAGAGAAGTTTGGCATTCCGGTCCTGATGCTTATTGACACTCCGGGCGCCTATCCTGGTCTGGGAGCAGAAGAGCGAAATCAGTCGGAAGCAATTGCCCGAAACCTATTGGAACTGGCAGAACTTGATACACCGACAGTATCGATCGTCATCGGTGAAGGCGGATCAGGCGGTGCGCTTGCAATCGGTGTAGCAGACAAGCTTGCGATGATGCGCTATTCGGTCTTTTCAGTGATCTCGCCAGAGGGCTGTTCAGCAATTCTTTGGAATGACCCGGCAAAAGCCGAAGCAGCGACAAAAGCCATGAAGATCACCTCTAAGGATCTTAAGGAACTGGATCTGATTGATGATGTTATTGACGAACCTCTGATCGGTGCTCACCGTGATAAAGAGGGTGCAGCAAAGGCAATGGGAGATTATTTTTTACATACGGTTGAAGAGCTTAATGCTATGAGTACCGAAGAACGTATGGATAAACGCTATGCCCGCCTTACTTCGCATGGTGCTTTCAGCGAAGAGTAATAGCTATCCTTTCTTCTGAGCCTTTGGCTCGTTTTTCTTCTGAGGGTCTTTGCGTAGTTTGGGTGCTTCTTTGCTGAACTTTATCAATTCCTCAACGGTGTTTACTTTCTTTGGCAGTTTATCGAAACATATTTTCAGGAGTTCAAGGGCGGTAATTGCATCAGAAAGTGCCCGATGGTGTTCGGCTTCTTGATGAAGGTTCAAACTCTCATTTAAGTATTTTAAACCATATCGCTCGCATTTAAGGGTACGCTGTGCCAGTTCAAAGGTACAAAGCTTCCGATTGGCCAAGGGTTCCAAACCGACACGTTCCATCATTGCAGAGGTAAACCTATAATCAAAACGTACATCATGAGCGACAAAGATTGCATCACCGATGAAGCGTTTAAACTGGAACATCACCTCTTTTAAAGGAGGAGCATTGCGTGTATCGTCTAGTGTGATACCGGTCAGTTCTTGGATGGTTTCCGGAATCTCGTTGCATTGCACAAAAGACTCAAACTCATCGATAATCTCGCCATCTTGGTAGATAACAGCGCCAAGCTCTATGATGCTATGCCCTTTTTGTGGTTTGGAACCATTGGTCTCGATATCCATGATACAAAACTTACCGTGTGAAAGCGGTTGGATTACGCCTTTGTAGATAAACTTTCCCTGATGTTCATATAGAGGAAGCCCTTGAGCTTTCAGCAGCTCAATTAGCATATCGGGTTCACCAAACTTCTCCAGAGCATTGTAGAATCGATCACGGCTGATGCCTTGTTGGCTGAGGGCCGTGTCCAATTTACTTAGCATTTGGCTTCTTTGATAAAAGCAGTGACCTTTTTGGTATCCTTAACACCCTTGGAGGCTTCAACACCCGAACTTACGTCCAGGGCATAAAACCCGTAAGGAAGACACTCTTTGACGTTGTCAGGATCAAGCCCCCCGGCAAGAATTATCTTGGAACAATCGACATCCCTGAACCATTCTAGATTAAGGCGTTTTCCGACACCGCCATAGGCTTCGCAATAGGCATCGACCAAACGATATGAAGTTGGATCCTGTGAAACATCCTGTGGGTTTTGGGCGCGAATGACTTTGATATAGGGAAGTTCGACGGCTTTACACAGCGCATCATCAGCGTCAAAATGAAGCTGAACCAGTGTGATACCTGACGTCTTGGCCATAGCGTTGATGGACGCTGCTTCTTCATTGACAAACAAACCGACTTTTTCAACAAAAGGCGGAAGCTGCTTGATAATGGAAGAGGCATCTTCCGGAGAAATGAAGCGTGGAGATTTCTCATAAAAGACAAAACCAAGGGCATCTGCACCGGCATCGATAGCAGCAAAGGCATCATCTATATTGGTGATACCGCAAATTTTGACTCTCATGAAGACCCCTGTTAAGCTTTACACTTTTAGATTGCTGATTGCTGTTTCATAGGAGTCATGTTTGAAGACGTATGAACCTGCGACACAGACATCAACGCCCGCCTCTTTGAGCATATGAATATTTTGGTCATTGACTCCGCCGTCAATTTCGATAAGACACTCGGGGTTAATACGATCACGGAGTGCTTTGAGACGCTTGATCTTTTCCACCACATTCGGGATGAACTTTTGACCACCGAACCCCGGATTCACACTCATGACCAGAACCATGTCGATATCCTGTAAAAGGTATTCAACGGCTTCAGCAGGTGTGTGCGGGTTGAGTACCACACCAGGTTTAATACCAAGTTCCCGGATATATTGTACAAGACGATGAGGGTGTTTTTCTTCTTCCATATGAAAGGTGATATAGCCCGGTTTGAGCGGAGCGAAAAGATCTACGAAAAAAGTGTTGTTCTCTACCATAAGATGAACGTCAAGGGGTTTTGAAGCGGCTTTTGCAACGGCAGATACAACGACTGGTCCAATGGTCAGATTAGGTACAAAATGCCCATCCATGACATCTACGTGAACAAGATCACATCCTGCATCGCAGATGGCTTTTACGTCATTGGCTAAGTTGCCAAAGTCAGCTGACAAAATACTTGGTGCTACAAGCATAGTAATCCTTGAAAAATAAATTGTAAAAGTATAGCAGGTGAAGGGATAAAGAGGGCTTAGGTACTCTCTTTAGCACCTAAAAAACAAAATCAAATGCAAGATAGATGTTTTGGCAATTCTCTACGAGGAGGGGACCATAATTGATGTCAGCCCAGGTCGCTTTGTATCCAACTTCGAGTGTGATGTCCGCAGGAAAGTCCAGTAACAAGCCTGCCTGCCCACCGCCCATGACACCTTCATCGTCATCTAACACATCAGGACTGTGTTTGGTAAACCCACCATGCAACCCGACAAAAGCACGAACAGAAAAGTATTCATTAAAACGGTAAGCTCTGGGTGTGATGGCGTCAAAATTGAATGCAGCAGAAACAATATCCGTATCATCCAAGGTGGCAGAGTTTAGCGATAGGAATACACGACCAGTATCACGGATAAATCCGATACGTGCGCCATAATTGATACCATTATCTGAAATGTCATCTTCTATATTAAGGGTTGTCCGTCCCACTTCGATACCGATAAAGGTATCGTAATCCTCAGCATAAAGAAGTGTGGAAAGGGTCAGTAAAATAAACAGTAAAGGTGTTTTCATGCAGTTTCCTAAAGGATTAAATTAGGATATTGTACTCTATTTTGTTGAGATGGAGTTTAGGGAGGATAAAATAAGGCGTCTATGGAGTTTCTTTATAAATAACAGGAGTGGTTTGCCCAGAGAAACGACAACTGCTGTCGTTTCAATAGTGGGTTTACATCATACCTGGCATTCCGCCCATACCACCCATATCAGGTGCAGAAGCGTCACTATCTTCTTTGATATCAAAGATAGCTGCTTCAGTTGTCAGAAGCATAGATGCCACCGATGTAGCATTCGTTAATGCAACGCGTTCTACTTTCAGTGGATCAATAATACCTGCTTCAAACATGTCAACATACTCGCCGGTTGCTGCATTAAAGCCTGTTGTCTCTGAAGTCGCGTTCTCAATTGTGTTGACAACCACACCCGTATCGAAACCGGCATTTGCCGAGATCTGTTTAACAGGTGCTTTGATAGCACGCAAGATGATCTCTGCACCGATTTTTTGATCATGTTCAAGATCATCGATATTGATTTTTGCCGCTGCACGGATAAGCGCCGCACCACCACCGATGACGATACCTTCCTCAACAGCTGCTTTAGTCGCTGAAAGTGCATCGTCCACACGGTCTTTTTTCTCTTTCATCTCTGTCTCAGTCGCTGCACCGACTTTGATAACGGCAACACCGCCAGACAGTTTTGCCAGACGTTCTTGCAGTTTTTCTTTATCATATTCAGACGTTGTTGTCTCCATCTGTACTTTGATCTCGGAGATACGGGCGGTAACACCTTCTTTCGCACCAGCACCGTCAACGATGACAGTATTGTCCTTGTCGATAACGACACGTGCTGCTTGACCAAGGTCTTCCAGAGTCGTGGTCTCAAGAGTACGTCCAAGCTCTTCGGACACTACTTGACCGCCTGTCAGTACAGCGATGTCCTGAAGCATTGCTTTTCGACGGTCACCAAATCCAGGAGCTTTAACTGCTGAGATATTCAAGATCCCGCGCATTTTGTTCACAACCAATGTTGCCAGTGCTTCCCCTTCAACATCCTCGGCGATGATAAGAAGCGGACGGTTTGTCTTTTGGATCTGCTCCAGTAGTGGAAGAAGATCTTTTAGATTGGAGATCTTTGCATCGAATAACAAGATGAAAGGCTGATCGATTTCCGCTGTCATCTTGTCTGTATTCGTAATGAAATACGGGCTTAGGTAACCGCGGTCAAACTGCATACCTTCGACTACGTCAAGCTCATCCGTAATACCTTTTGCTTCTTCAACAGTGATAACACCGTCTTGACCAACCTTTTCCATCGCTTCGGCGATCATGTCACCGATAGCAGTATCTGAGTTGGCAGAGATCGAAGCGACTTGCGCGATCTCGTTTTTCCCGCCAACAGTTTTAGAAGCTGCTTTCAGGTTTTCTAAGATCGCATTTGTGGCCTTGTCCATGCCGCGTTTGACCTCGACAGGATTAGCTCCTGCAGTGATATTGCGCAGGCCTTCTTGATAGATTGCATTTGCCAATACCGTCGCTGTTGTTGTACCGTCACCTGCTTCATCTGCAGTTTTTGATGCTACTTCTTTTACCAGTTGTGCACCCATGTTCTCCAGTGTGTCCTGCAGGTCGATTTCACGAGCAACAGAGACACCATCCTTAGTCAGTGTTGGAGCTCCAAAGCTTTTTTGGATAAGTACGTTACGACCACGAGGTCCCATTGTTACTTTGACTGCGTCTGCAAGTTTCTGCACACCTGTCGCAAGTTTGTTTCTAGCTTGGTCTGAAAAAATTATATCTTTTGCCATGTATATTTCCTTACTTTAATATTGTTTCAATTATTTAATGATTCCAAGTAGGTCATCTAGTTCGATTACTAAATAAGTTGTTCCATCAAGTGTCAATTCACTTCCTGAATATTTACCAAACACGACAGTGTCATCTACAGAGACCTCTGTGACTTCCTTGCTAACTGCAAGTACCTTGCCTTGAGACGGCTTTTCTTTTGCACTGTCTGGTATATAGATTCCTGAAGCTGTTGTTTGTGCTTCTTCAACACGCTCAACTAAAACACGTTTACCTAATGGTTGAAAGTTCATAGTCTCTCCTTTTTTATTTTTATAGTTCGGAATTCTACAAAATTATCGGTGCTATGTCAATGTTTTAGTCATATAGACTAAGGTTTTTTTAGTGCAAATATAATAATAAGTCTACAAATCCCTTGATAAGGGAGGTTTCGAATATTGTTCCCGTATTGTTACTTTACTTAACCGTTTTGTCTCCAAAATATTCTCATCGTGTAGCTTTTTGGTATTGATGGTGTAATGCAGGCATCTTATCATTCTGCGATTTCAAAATTAAGGAAGAAACAGATGAATAAAAAAATACTTGGTTTGTCCATAGTGGCAGCAACAACAATGACCCTGATCGGTTGCGGGGGAGACGATAATACAACGCCACAGGTTGACACTCAGAATACAAGTGCTTATGTACATGATTTTGGTAAGGAAAAAGAGAACGAACTTTATCAGAACTCCAAAGTGTATTTTGGTTTTGATGGGGCAAAACAAGAAGGGTTCACTGATCATGTCGCGCGTGCAGATGTGAGTACTCCTTTAGATGCGATTGATCTTGCAGAAGGTCTAAGTGCACGTTTCTTAACGCGTGAAGCAGCAAACAAAGCGGATCTGTTTAATTTTTATCCTGCTACAAACCCGACACACCTTATCGCGTGTATTGAAGGTGGAGTTGAAGACCTGGGTGCAGGGAAGTTGAACCCTTCAGTTCAAAGCTGGAACTTGGAAACAGGAGAAGTCAAGACTATCCTACGTGGTATGGAGCGTTGTGACGGTATCCGTACTACATCGTGGGGTACGGTTCTTGCGACGGAAGAGACAACTACGGGACAAGCGTATGAGATTATCGATCCGTTGAATGTATCAGAACATACGGTAAGAGACAGAGCTACGGGAACAATTGAAGATGCTACCGGTGCACCGGCGACTAAAATCGTAAAACATAATGCACTGCCTACTATGGCTTGGGAAGGTCTGACTGTTCTCAACAGTGGTGTCGTTATCGGAGGAGACGAGCTTCGCCCAGGAACGGCCAATCCGGATGCAAATGGAGGATCTATCTTCAAATTCGTGCCGTCTGTAGAATATGCAGGAGGTATGATCTCCGATCTTTCTCAATCCCCGTTGAACAACGGAAGCGTATATGCGATGCAGGTGCAGTGTAAAGATGGTATTTCACAATACGGACAAGGTTGTGAGGTAGGAAATGCGACATGGATACCTGTGAGTGCTGCGACTGCGCGTGCAGATGCGGATGCACATGAGGCAACAGGATACTATCGTCCGGAAGACCTACATAAAGACCCAACATATACGGGTGAGGGAGTACGTTTCTGTTGGACTAATACAGGTAATGAAAGTGCTGAACATTATGGCGAAATCATGTGTGCGGTAGATACGGATCCATTAAACCTTGTAAATGACGGTACAACGACGATCGTCAATCGCTTTCTAGAAGGTGATGAAGAGTTCACATCGGTTGACAGTCTTGAGATCCATCCTATTACAGGAGACATCTATGGTGTAGAAGATCATAAAAACGGTGATATCTGGGCATGTCTGAAAGATGGTGCAGACAGAGATATCAAGACAGACGGTTGTATCCGTTTACTTGCGGTAAAAGATCAATCGGCTGAACCTACAGGGTTTATCTTCTCACCAGATGGGACAAAGGCTTACCTAAGTATCCAACACTCTGATGATACAGGAATGGCACTTGTCGATGATTACAGAACGGATGATATTATCGTGATCGAAGGCTTCGAGATCCCAGAGCGGTAATCCATACCTTGACTGACCCGGCTCCGGGTCGGTTTCATACCTTCACCCTCCGGCAAATGCTATACAATTGTAACACCCCCGATATAAGCTTGTAATAGACCCTTGTTAAAGTATCTGTATTCAATATCTACGGGGAAACATGGAAAACATATACAGGTATCTCTTTGTACTCTTTATTGTCTTGGGAGTCATGGGATGTGGAAAAAGCAGTGAACAAGAAGAGCCTATGTCTTTGGATGAACCTCAAACATCCATTGAAGTCGAAGATGTGAACTACTCGCTGAGTTATGTAGAACGTTTATATCAAACACGGACACTTCCTTCACAATTCAATATAGGTAATTCCCAATGGCCAATGGTCAATAAAGAAGCTTTAGTCCCTTCCATGTGTTACACAAAGCATGATGAACAATATAATCCATGTTATATATGTCATCAGGATAAGAGCGAGGATAGTGAAAAAGCAAACCAGATGAATGATGGATTCTTGCAGAACAAATATATCTTCTCCGAGTACGCGACGACCAACCATTGGGATAACCTTTTCATAGACAGGTCGGATAAAATAGCACAGATCAGTGATCAAGAGATCGAAGATTATGTGAACAGTGATAATTATACTCCACTTACCCAGATGCTCATGGAAAAGGGGTTTGTAGGATATGTTCCTGATTTAACAAACCTGCAGCTTGGTGCTGCAGCCTTCGATGAAGACGGATTCGCCAAAGACGGCAGTCATTGGGTGGCATTCAATTATAAACCCTTACCCAGTACATTTTGGCCTGTAAACGGTTCGACAGATGATGTGATGATACGTCTTGCAAAACCTTTTCGCAGCGATATGAGTGGTGAATATGTAAAAGATATCTACCAATTCAATTTGGCTATTGCGGAGGCTGCATTAAAGGGTCTAGTCGAGATCAGTGTGAAGCATTTGGATGAGCGTATCATCGGGCTTGATATGAATGGAGACGGTGAGATAGGCATTGTAGATAGTATTAGGCGACCCGAATATTATGTCGGTGCAGCATCATATATGCCCGTAGAGACATACTTGTATCCGCGTTACACGGAGTTTTTACATTCCGTGAGGTATATCGGGTCCGATGCGCAAGGTGATATCTTCAATGCAAAAAGGATGAAGGAACTTCGCTATATGGTCAAGGTACGATCATATGTAGATGAGAATATGCCATTGACGAAAGCAGTCTTGGCCGGTATGTATGATGATGAATGGCAGGAAAAGTGGGAAGGGAACAATGCTCCTTTCTTCGGTAGTCTTGAAGAGAAAGGGATTGATAATAAAATGGGATGGTGGCTTCAAGGGTTTATAGAGGATCAAGACGGGGCTCTTCGACCGCAGAGTTATGAAGAAACATTTTATTGCATGGGATGTCATACAAACCTTGGGTCGACGTCTGATCAGGTGTTTTCCTTTGTACGAAAAGTCGATGGAGCAAAAGGATGGGGATATATTGATCTTAAGGATATGAAGGATACCCCTAATATAGGAGAAACAGAAGGTGAAATCCTTCAATACCTGAAACGCGTTGGGGGAGGAAGCGAGTTTAGAGCGGCTAACGATATATATAATAGCTTCTATGACGGAAACGAATTGAATGTGACAAGGGTGACATCCGTCAGTTCTATCTATGAATTGATTATTCCGAGCAAGGCCAGTGCACTAGAGATGAACAAAGCCTATAAAGTAATCGTCGATGAGCAGAGTTTTGTATATGGACGCGAAGGTAATGTAAAGCCGATAGAGAATGTACATCAAGCGATAGATGTACATACAAAGGTTTTGCCTATAGAGAAAAAACATGCATGGGATATGCGGCTTGACTGGAGAGAAATAAGGTAAATTGAAATAAAAGGGAGAAATTGTAAAAAAAACGATGCATAAAAGGAAACTACAAGCTTCGGACAGTTATAATTTCACCCTCTTAAAAACGTGTCAAGGTAGCTCAGCTGGTTAGAGCGCTGGTCTCATAAGCCGGAGGTCGAGAGTTCAAGTCTCTCTCTTGACACCATCCTTCAAAAAAATATCTGATAATCAACAAATCAAAATCAACAATCTAAAATTAAATTTATAGTTTTTAATTAGTATTAAAGTTGAATGTTAATGCATATAAATTACCATGAAACATAAAGTATTAAAGTAAACTTATTTGAATAAAGTATGTAAAAACGAAACATATTGATTTTATTTTAATAAAAATAAATCACCAAAACTCTCAAAAAAAAGCAAAAAAATTTTCAATTTTCCCTTCTTTTTAATCTAACTGAAAATCACATGAATTTGAATAAAATTTAACATGATAATAATTTATTATAATCCGTACTGTAGGGCAGTGGCTGGAAAATTCCCACTGAACAATGAGTTTGCAGGGTTTGTGATTTTTTTATGATTTTTTTTTACTATTAAAAAAAATAATGAGAATGTCAGGTTTGAATATACTATAACTCGATAGGTATTATAATTATTATAAATAATTCTAAACTCTTTAGCCATAATGAAAACTAATGTTTTAACAATCGATTAAGCTTACAGACCATAAAATCCCTTCAATTATGAAAACTTATAGATACGGAGATTCGATTTTTATGAAAAAACTTTTAATCATTTTATGTGCACTTACCACACTGCTTTCGGCGAACCCTTTAGGTGTAGACGAGAAACTGGGCCAGATGGTCCCCTTAGACCTTACTTTCCTGGATGAAAAGGGAGAGAGTGTTACATTAAAGAAAATGATGGATGGGAAACCAACGATTATTACCCTTAATTATTTCAGATGCGCAGGTATCTGTACGCCGCAATTGGATGATCTTTCAAGAACATTGGGCCAATTGGACCTGGCTGAAAACACAGATTATAAGGTTTTGACGATCAGTTTCGCAGAAGATGAAACTCCTGCTTTGGCTGCTGCAAAGCGTAAGAACCATTTACATGCAATAGAAAGAGCATATGTTCAAGATGCATGGCATTTTCTAATCGGAGAGAACAACTCATCGGCGGTATTGGCAAATCACGTAGGCTTTAGCTATGAAAAAACAGTTTCACCGGCAGGCGTTGTTGATTATATTCACCCGGCAGCATTAATCGTATTGTCACCAGAGGGGAAGGTTACACGCTATCTTAATGGAATTGACCAACTGCCTTTTGATGTAAAGATGGCTTTAGTAGAAGCCTCTCAAGGAAAAGTGGGCCCAACGATTGCTAAAACCTTGTTGTACTGTTTCGCGTATGACCCGGTTGGCAAGAAATATGTGTTTGCCTGGGAAAAGATAGCTGCAACCGTTATGTTGGTGATCGTTTTTGGTTTCTTTGTCTATCTGATAAGACTCGGAAGAAAAGAAGACGACAGAGAAGTCGTTAAACACGAAGAAGAGGAAAAGTAGTCTTTCTTTTTCGATAGTTCCTTGCCAAGACAGTAAAGAAAATAAGTTAGCTAACCAGAGGTTAAACGACTTATTCTTTTTGCTGTCTGTATAGCTTGCAAAAGCTTTAGAGGTAAACGCGGGTAGAACCCCGGTGAAGAGGGAGAATCTTCATAAGGGTTCTAAAGGTTAATGTTGAGACCTTGTTTAGGGGTCCTAACATGTATTGGATTTTTTTGTCATGAGCTTTGAACAAGTGGCAAAGAAGTTATCAAATCAAGGAGAAAATAAATGAGTAAAAGTTATTTTGACGAAACTCACTGTGCGATAGGTCATCCGAAAAGTACCTTCTGGCAGTGGATGTTGACAATTGATCACAAACGTATCGGTATTATGTATGCGGTAGTGATGTTCACTTTCTTTTTTGTTGCAGTATTTACAGCACTTGCAATGAGAATTGAGTTATTTGCACCGGGTGCAGATATTATGGATGGAGAGACGTTTAATCAAGCGTTTACACTGCATGGTGTGATTATGATTTTCCTTTTTATTATTCCAGGGATTCCTGCAGTATTCGGAAATATCGTAATGCCATTGATGATCGGTGCGAAAGATGTTTCTTTCCCACGTCTTAACTGGTTCACATTCTGGTTATATATCTTTGGTTGTATTGTTGCAT